>CAZZDX010000010.1:0-24875 GCA_964653185.1 uncultured Bacteroidales bacterium | reverse complement strand
AACATATCAGATTAGCACCACAATTTATTGTGGTGGTTAAAATTCAAATACAGTTTTCTAAAAGTCGGCTTTAAGCCGACTTCCAAAATAATTTACTGATTTAATACACCTATTAAAATTATTACAGTTGTCATTTTATACTGTTTTCAATTATTCCAATTTCTTCATCTGTCAACTCATAAAGTTTATAAACCATTTGGTCTATTTCATGGTCTGTTTTATTAATTTCTGTTTGAATTTGGTTTATTTCTGTTTTATATGAATTAAAATATTCTTCCCACTCGTCTTGTTGAATTAGCGATAAAACTACTTTTTGTTTTTTGAGTTCCGAAACAAAGGTTTTAAAATCATTTTCATAAAATGCTTCTAATTTTTTAGTGATTTTTTCCAATACAAAATTATCACTTACTCTTTTGATGAAACGATTGCTTTTTTCTTGTAATTGCTTGTTGAAATTCAACATTTTATTGGCCTTTTCTGAAAAAATATTTTGTTCTTCTTTTGAATTTGATTTTACTGGTAAATTTTTTAATTCATTTACTTTTATTTTTGGGAATAAATCATCTTCTTCAGAATAAAATTTTCTAAAATAAAATCCATATAATTTACTATTCAATAAAGCCAAATAAAATCCAAGACTTTCATCCTTTCCTAAATAGTTAGTGCAAATATAAAGAGATTGGTCTGCATAGTATTTTTCGTAATCTAAAACAGCATAAAAATAGTCACTTATAATTTGTCTAATTAGAATTTTTGGCTGTTCAAAATAATGTTCACTTTTAGGTGACATTAGCCATTTTCCCCAATTAATAAAGCTTGGTTCCCATTTTAAAGAATACCTATGCACACCCTTACCTTTTAATTCTTTTTTATATGATTTGTTGACTTCATCATTTGAATGATATATTTTGGATTTTACATTATCTAATGTTAAAGGAATCCCTTCAAGATTAATTCCATACCCTGCTTGATAAGGTTTAATTCCATTAGAAATATCAAGCTTTTCACTAAGTTTAAACTCACCTAAATTAACTTTTTGGATAATCTCATTAACTTTATTATTTGGAGCAAATGACATTAAAAAACTCTGGTTGTTTTTCCATTCAACTTGATTATATGGATATAGTGTTTCTATATCCTGTCCAACAAAAGTTTTGTTATTTTCATCAGGAATTTTGTTTTTTATAATGAAGATAGAAGTCTCAACATTAGCATCTTTAAAGATAATTTTACGATTGAAATTTATCAAACAATTGATTTCAGTCTCATTTATTAATAATTCTCTAACTTTGGTGGCGTATTTATTAGATAGCCAAGCATTTGGTATAATAAAACCAATTAAACCATTTTTTGAAATAAGTTTATTTACCGATTGTTCTATAAACAAGTAGTAAATTTCAGAATGCCCAATAACTGTTTTGTAATTATCTCTAAAATAATTAACTTGTGTACTTCCTAATTCTGCCCCATACGGCGGATTACCAATCACCACATCAAAACCGCCATTGTATTCGGTTTGGAAAGCATGTTCAACAGAACAAGTCATTTTGTTAATTATTTTTTTTAATTTTTCGTTTTCCGGGAGTTTGTGCTTTTGACGGTTAGTTCTAATATAGTTTATTACATTTCGCAAGTCATTATTATCGGTTATTTTTCGTTTTCCGAATTTCTGCGTCCATAGGGAATTATATTTTCTTTTTTTTTCGTTTTTTTCTTTTCTATAGAATTCTTTCGGCGAAGCAGTTCCCAGAGGAACGATATCAGGCGATACGATACTCGGGAAGACGGTATCCGACGATACGGTATCCGGCGGGACGATACTCGGCGATACGATACTCGACAAGGGGACATGTCCCCTTGTTGTATCGCCTTCCTCGCCATCCTCGCCTTCCTCGTTCGTAGCGGGAACAGTTATTCCTTTTTCTATATTATATCTTCGACCACTCACAGCTTTTATTTTTCCTATTATTTTCGGAAATTCATTTTCGTCGCATACCAATAGAATATGCATATGGTCACCACAGATATTATATGCTATTATATTTAGGTTATCTTCTTTTACAATATCGGCAACTATTCCAGTTATATATATTGCATCTTGTTCTGACAACCAAATTGCTTCTCCAAGTTTTACATGATTATCGAACATTCGTTGCGAATATCTAGAATTATGTGTTGCTGTTGTTATATGCCAAGCTTTCTTTTCTTTTTTATTAAAAACTTGTGAAAATTCTTTGTGCCAATCAAAAGCTTTGTCTCCGGCAATTTTTGGGTCGTCTATCAATGAGTTTCCGCATTTAATATTATTGCTTAAAACCGATAATTTTCTGCCTTTTTGTGCTGTTCTCAACCATAAAGAAAGTTTAGCAATTTCAACGCTTTCTTCATTTATGTCAACTCCAAATAAGTTGTTTTCCAAAATGTTTTTGTCCACATCAAACAATCGTAATGGCGTATTGGTAAGGTCGGCAATAATATCGTCAATGTTTTTATGTTCCGCAATTAAAAAGTTTAACGCTTGGTTTAGAAACGCACCACTTCCACAAGCAGGGTCAACAATTTTTAAATTGTATAACCAATCTTTATAATCGTTTAGTTTTTTGAATAACTTTTTTCCTTTTACAGATAATGCTCCATCTTTAGTTCTGAAAGAATCGTCAAATTCAATTTCTTCAATCTCTAAATTTTTGCGTTTTTCATTACAAAGTGTTCCTATTGTATTTTCTACAATATATTGAGTTATATATTTTGGTGTGTAAAAAATTCCGTCTTTTTTTCGTTTGCTTGTCAAGGGGACATGTCCCCTTGTATCGGCTATTGCCGATAATTCTACAGTAATTTCTTCTATTTCATTTAATGAATGCTCAAAAATATGTCCGAGAATATTTACATCAACTTCTGTATTAAAATCATATTCTGATAAGTTACGCAAGTCATTAATTAATACTTTGTCATCAATATTTAGAATGTCTAATAGTTTGTCTTTATAAAAAAGACCACCATTATATGCAGAAATATCGTCTCCGTCTTTTTTGCCTTTACGCCCCACATTCATATATCCGAAATACTGTTTAAAAATTTCGTAAAGTGGTTTGTAAGCGTCTTCTTCTTTTAAAATTTCAAACCGTTTTATTATTCTTGAAATAGAATTAGGTGGTAAAAGTCCGCTGTCTTCTGCAAACAAAATAAATAGAAAGCGGTCTAATAGTTTTTGTGATTTCTTGAAAAGTGTAAGTTTGTCAATATCATTATGATTGACCGTAAGGTTGCCGTATAACTTTCGTTTAAAATTGGAATAATCTTTATAAAGTTTGTCTGAAATATTTTGGTCGTGAAATTGTGTTTCTTCCTTGAGTTTTAAAGGCAGGTTTGCAAAAATGCTTTCTTTACTGAGTATTAAAAAAATTAAATCAAACTTGTCTTTTGTCAAATGGAACAAGTCAAATTCTTCATATTCGGTGGCGTAATCAATGTAGAATCTGAGTTTTTGAAAATTTGAAGTAATTACATATTTACATTCGGATTGATTGTTTTTGTAATTAAACGCTTGTTGAGTAACCAAAGTCAAATCCTTTGTTTTTGCTGATTTTAGTTCAATTACAGCAATAGCATTTTCATTTTTTATAATTGCTCCATCTGCTTTTTTTCCATCAGTTTGGTTCTTGAATTCTCGTTGTAAGTCAAAGTTTTCATCAGGTCTTAATGTGTAACCTAAAACGTCAACAAAAATTTCTCTCAAAAATCCGTCTTGATATTCTTCTTCTTTAAGTTGTTTGATTTCCTCAATTTTGGCAGGGCTATAATTAACTTTGAATTTCTGATACGCCTTTTCAACCTGGTCTTTGTCAAGGTTTTTTAGATGTTTATTTATTACTGATTTTTGAAATATCGACATATCAAATTTTTATCTTTTATTATTAAAATACAAAAATAGAACTAATCCTGCAGGTTGCAAAAAATCAAATGTGTTATTTGTGCGGTGGCTTTTCATTTTGTTTCTGTTTCCTAGGTTGTTCATTTTTTAAGATTGCAGGTAACGTTTTATGTAAGTGGAGTGCGGGATTAAAAGTTGGAAACTTTCAATTACGCACGGAGCCAATTCGTTTATTCAGTATTTCAAATTTTCCGTCAATCGTCAAAGACGAATTGGCGGTGCTGCAACAACGAGAAACAGTTGGATTACCCACTGAAACCCGCATTACATATGACACTTTGTTGGCAGTAGTTTTTTTATTTAGTTTTAATCCTTATCGATTTAATATCCTTGTTTTCAATATTTTCATTCTCACCTAATTTAAGATAAGTAGAATTCAATATTATACGGTCATTTAATAACTTGCCATTTTTCAATTCAATATCTACAATTTGGAAACCCATACCTTGTTCTGGTAAATCTGCTAAATAATTAGAAAATTTGTTTGACAGTTTTAATTTACTTTCCATATTCTCTTTTTATCAAATATGTACCTGCCGAAGTACCATTCTCAAAATACGCTTCAATTCCACCTCCAGCGTGATTAAATGCCGGTTGAACAATTCCCTTTTGGAGAATATCAATTGTTTTTGGTTTAATATAAAATGACCATTTTATTTTTTCATCATTAGGCAAGGCGTATCTGTCAATTGGGTCATCATTTGTAGAAACACAATCATTATAATCACTAAAAGTAGTAGTAAACGAACCGGCTTTTAATTTCATCTTTTCAAAATCTATTCTCTTATCATCCTCGTATGCAGAAATTCTAACAAAATTATCGATTCCGTTTGCATATTCCTTTGGACTATCAGTTGCTCCTTTACCGCCAGTATGTCTTTTGTTATAAGTTTTTTTATATTCGGATAATGCTATAACTTCTCTAATTGAAGATTGTCCAAACACTTTAATTGAATCTGTTTCCAACATAAGTTCTGTTGCACTATTGAGTGTATTTTTATAGCCTTCATTAATTATTTTTCTTCTATTAATCTGAAAATCGGAATCTAATTCAACAGCCAGATTTGTATTATAAACAACAAATTTTTTTATTTGAGTTCTGTTATATTGGGAGGCATTTACAATTTGATATCCCATTCCAGTTTCTGGTCTTTCTAAAAGAGTTTCAGCATCTTGAGAATAAATTTTGTATATCATATTTTGTTTTTTTTAAATTACTGTCAACGATTTGCAGCTATGTGGAGTGCGGGAATTCAATGAACAATCCCTATCAAGTTCGCACTTTGCCAAAGCTTTATATTTTGTTTTTATATTTTCATTTTCTAAAAGCCAAATATAAAGATTTGGCGGTGGTTCTGCAATGCGATTCCCTAAAAAGTTCCTGTGCACCCCGCATTACATATAGGTGCTGTTAGGCACTGTTTATTATTTTATCAATTTCTTTAAATTCTTTAAATAGTATAGTTTCATTCATTCTTTTTTTAGTAATTTCCTTAGGATATTTATGCCATTCATTATGCTTATTTATTTTCAATTTATATATGTCTTTTCTGAAAAACTCAAATGTTAGATTTTCTAGATTTGATGCTAAATCAATAAAATCTTGTTTCACAATTAATCCTATTATTTTAACATTAGAATCATTTTGCCCTTTTATTCTCATATTAAGTGTGACCATATAGTCTTGAAAAAATCCTAATTCTCTTTCAAGGTTTGTATTTAGCCAATGTGAATTATGATGAATTATGAAAAACATTTCATCACTGAAGGTTGCTAGATTTTCTACAGATTCCATTGCTTTTGGATAAGTAATAATATTCGATTCCGTGTCTTTTTGATTGGTTGGAACAACAGTTCTAATGTTTTTGATTATTGCTAGAATATCTTCGTGATCTATAATTCTCTTATCAACAACTTTTTCAATTATTCTAAATTTAGTTTCTTTGAATTTAATTCGTTGATTATTAATTGATGTTATTAATGTTCCGATCACAACACCAAGTAAGCCAATTAGAGACGGTATTATTATATTTTCCATAAGATGTTTTTAAATTGTGCCTAACAGCAGTTTGTCTAAAAACCACAATATTTTCTTTTTTCAGCACAGATCAAATTTACAAACCACTCAATATCAATAACTTACATTTTTCGCAATATTCAAAAAATTAGATTTTTTATAGTTGTTAGACATTCTGACGGACAGCGGTTGCTTTTCGGTGGCGATGTTTAACACTGCACTTTCCACGAAGCACTGCCGTTTAAAATTATTATTTTCCTGTCCTACGAGCCACTGCCCCGCCACTGAAAGCAAACGCCTGTTATGGGCTGTAATTATTCTTTGTCGTAAAGTATTTCTTTTAAAACATACACTTCCATCGTATCTTTTCCAATGATAAGATTATAACGACCATCTACTTTTTTAACTAATACTGGTAAGTAACCGTCTATTTCTTTAATTGTTTTTTCAAAGTCGTCTCCAATTTCCCAGCAGATTATTTTTTCAAATGTAGTTGTAGGATGAAATGAAGGGAATAAGAGCGAAAGTTTAAAAACTAATTCAGCCCATTCAGGTCTTGAGCTCCCTTTTTTTTTAATTTCAATGATTAAATCAGTTCCATAATGGGTGTCGTAAGCACCAATTTTAAAATCAATACCATTGTGTTCAGTTGAAACCATTGATTGCAGCAATAAGCCAGTCTCTGCTTCGTTTCTTGGTTCTTTAATAAGCAAATTGGGAAAATCTGTCTTAATATTTTCTCTTTCTTTGTAGTTTTTAATATATCCTTCTAATCGGTTAATTCTTTCTTGTTCTTTATCTCTTTGTTCTTCTTGTTTTTCCTGTTCTCGTTCTTCTTTTTTTTTGTCAAAAAATTTATCCCAAGTTGAAGACTTTTTCAATTCTTCTTTAAGATATATTGTTATTGCTTTAATTACTTTGTCATATATTATTGTATCTTGTTTAATACTATTTCTGTCAGCAGTTAATTCAAATTGTTGGCAATTTGCTAAAATCAAAAAGTTACTATACCAACGTTCACCACCAACAATAATATTAAATAAATCATTATCATGTTTTATTTTAATATAATCTTTGCAAAGCCAAAGTCCGGTTCCCCAGCTAGGTATAAAATCGCGATTATTTTCGCCTAAATAAGCACCCACAATTTGAACATTCGTATTTTTATCTGTTTCGATAGGGATAGTAAGTGTTTTTGGTCCAATATACTTACAAAAATCTTTAGTGCTATCATTCAAATCAGTATTTTCGTCAGGAAATTTAAAACCAAAATCAATTTTTGTATAATCACTATCATAATAAGATTTTAAATAAAGATTCATTTTTTTGAAATTCTTATTAAAATATGGTTCAAAAGATCCAACAATAGTGAACCATAAAATATAATTTCTTAAAGATTTCACATCTTGGAAAGTGTTTTGATTAGAAATAAAATCTTCAATTTTTATTATTGTCCCTTTTCCTGTGTTGTCCGGCACTTCTTCATAATGATAAGAAGGTAATCGCGGTATAGTTAATGTTTGCCATAAATGTTTGTCTTCTGTTTCTGCATAAATATGCTTTCTATCTTTCCAACTGTCTAATGATATTTTTTGGCTTTTATAGTAAATTTTTGTTCCGTGCCCTTTTGAGCCAATTTGGTTTTCCTTTTTATTACTATCCCCAAGATTAAAAAATGCTTCAAGGGCACTACATTCATTTCCATTTTCAGGAATTGAACTCATGCCTGTTCCATTATCTTCAATTTTTATAATAATCATATAAGTTCTTATGTATCCTGGCCCATATTTTAATTCAAAGGTAATTTTTACTTCTGATGCCTCAGCATCATAAGAGTTACTTAAGGCTTCTCGAAGTATTTCTAAATTGTTAGAAAAATTATTGGCAATTTCAAAAAAAGCTCTCGCTGTATTAACTCTCGGTTGAATACTTGTATTCGGTTTTATAATTTTTTCCATATAGAAAATGTTTTTTTAATTATTGCCCACAACTCTTTTATACGGCTAGCATTTGACCACAAAGGTAACTTTTATTTTAACAAAAGTAATAAAAAATTTTATAATCTAAAATTAGCAAGTCCTAAGAATAGTAAAATTTTTTCTTATTTTAATTTTTTAACACAGAGTTCACAGGGAATACAGAGGGACACAGAGTTTAAATTTCCATTTATTTTTCGTCTTATGCCATATTTCAGTAAAGCAACATTGAAGTTTATTAAAAGCCCTAATTTTATATTCGCTAATTTTAGGCATTTTGAATTTTAGACATTTTAAATTTCAGGCATTTTGAATTTTATATTGTATAATTTACCGGTAATTATTGAGACGATACAAGTTTAGCCCTTTGTTTTATGGCTTCATAAAGCATTATTCCTGTTGCTACTGAAACATTTAATGATTCTATTTCTCCTAATATTGGTATTTTTACAATATTGTCAGATACTTTTAAATATCTTTGAGATATTCCATCTTTTTCAGAGCCAATGATTATAGCTGTTGGTATTGTAAAATCAATAGTATCATAAAATACGTCAGATTTTTCAGTGCAGGCAATAATTTGTAATCCACTGTTTTTCAGGAAGTTAAAAGTATGTATAAAATCATCTTCTTTGCATACAGGTATTTTGGATAAAGCTCCGGCAGAGGTCTTTATGGCATCAGCATTTATCTGTGCTGTCTCTTTTGTTGGGACTATAATAGCGTCAACGCCGGCACATTCAGCTGTTCTTGCTATTGCTCCCATATTTCTGACATCTGTAATTCTGTCAAGGATTAATATTAAAGGATTTTTGCCTTTTTCATATACAAAAGGTAATATGTTTTCAATATTTTGATATCTTATTTCTGATATATATCCAATTACACCTTGATGATTTTTTTGTGTTATATGGTTCAATTTTTCAACAGGAACATATTGACATGGGATTTTATATTTCTCTATCAAACATCTTAAATCAAAAAAATTTCTGCCTTTCAGCCCTTTTTGTATAAATAGTTTGTCAATTTCTCTTCCTGATTTTATTGTCTCAATTACAGGTCTTATGCCAAAGATGATATTTGTTTTTTCCAATGTATTATATATTTTTATAAAATTTTGCCATTTTATTTATTTCATGTAACGTTATCTTATATTAATTTTCAATCTTTCAATCTTTCAATCTTTAGTTATCTTCTCCATATTTCAACAGCTTTATACCAGCTATCTTTAAATGCAGGAACTCTGTTCAGAAAATAATCATTATCAACAAAAGGATTATCAATTTTAATAAAATCAAAGTTTATTGACCTCATATTACCTGCTACGCCATATATCCATGTCTCTGTGTTAGAAGCTTTATAAACTACATTTGGTGGTCCGTAAATTATATAAATAATTCCTTTGTCAGTTTTCCATCCTTCTAGATAAGACGAAAATAATATGTTAGCATCTTGAACTCTGTTATAAAATCTTTTAATCATTTTTGTTGCACGGTCAGGATTTCCGGAATTTTCAATCCAAAAATTATCAACAGCAAGTTTTTTGTTTCTTGAAGAGATAAATTTGTCATATTCCCTTTGTGTTGTAAGATATCTAAGTGGTTCCAGCAAATGTTTTGGTGTTTTTATTTGGGGAAAGCCATCATAAAATCTAAAAAGTGTTAATCCGTATCTAACAGTTGTATCTGTCCTAAAATGATAAAATCCTTGTTTTTTTAAATTAATAATATTTGTTTTTCCTTTGTTTAAATCAATAATAAAAGTGCTGTCAGCTTTGTAAACAAAATGTGGTGGCTCAAAAGATAAAGCAAAAGGTGGCAGAGCAATAGGAAATGTTCTGTTGTAATAATTTACATATAGTTTTTTGTTTGCAGTATCTTTGTAAACAATTTTAAATTTAGTATATTCATTAATGTTATAAGAAAATAATGGTGAGTCATCATCTGTTTTTAAAATAAAGTTTTGACGATTAAAATAATTACCTTTTGAGATATTTATAAATGTATTTGCTGATATTTTTTTATTTATATCAGTTAAAGTGATTTTTAGCAGATAATTTTTATTGTAAATGGCTTTAAAGTTTAAACTGTCAAGGATTACAGAATCTAATTTATAATTGGTGCTGTCTTTTATTTGGACAGAGTTGCTGTCAATAATTTGTTTGGACTCAAAAGATTCAAAGAGTTCATATTTTAGTTTAATATTAGCGAAGAATTTGTCTTTACCAGCAGGTTTTGTATAAAGAAAACCTGAAGTATTTATTTTGTAATATAATGTTGAGCAGGTATCAGATTTATGAAATACAATATATTGGGCTGTTGGCAAATTTGATTTGGTCTCATAGATATAATATAAGTTTTGATTGCTTATCTGTGTAGTAGAACAGCCAACAAATAAATATAATATAAGAGAGAAAAATATATAAAATTTAATTTTCATTTTTTTTCTTCAATAAAATTTATTTTTTCTGCTGTTGCAAATTGTTCCGGTAATGTTTTAACCGTCTTTGCTCCTAATTCTTTAATATTTTTAGCTCTTTTAATAAGATTACCTGTTCCTGACGAGAGTTTATTTTCTGCTTTATCATAAGTTCCTTTCATGCTTTTAATCTGGTCTCCTACTTTTTTAAAATCTTCTAAAAACGAAACAAATTTATCATACATATTACCTGCTTGCTGGGCTATTTCCATTGCATTTTTATTTTGTTTCTCTTGTCTCCATATTGTTTCAATAGTTTTAAGCGTTGCAAGCAATGTAAAAGGTGTTACAATGATTACTTTTTTACTATATGCAAATTTAAGCAAGTCATTTTCGTTTTGCAGAGCAATATCAAAAGAAGCTGCAATAGGCAAAAACATAAGTACGAAATCAAGAGAGTTTTCAACAGTATTTTGATACTTAGCTTTACTTAATTCTTTTACGTGATTTTTTATTGATTCAATATGTTTTTTTATATATATTTTTCTCTCTTCTAAATTATCTGCTTTTACATAATCATTATAAGCGTTTAATGATACTTTTGAGTCAACAATAATATTCCTGTTTTCAGGCAAAAGAATAATTATATCAGGACGAATTAAAACGCCTTGTTCATCTCTTATAGATTCTTGCTTTTTATATTCTCTGTTTTTTTCTAAGCCAGACATCTCTAATGTTCTATCTAATATCATTTCTCCCCAATCTCCCTGAGTTTTAGATTCCCCTTTTAATGCTTTAGCCAAATTATTAGCTTCTTTACTTAATGTTTCACTATATTTAGATATATCTTCTATTCTTGTTTTTAAACTGGCACGGTCTGTTATCCCTTCTTTATGGGTCTTTTCTACTTTCTCTGAAAATTCTTTAATTCGTTCTTTTAAAGGATTTAAAATATTACCTATTTTTTCCTGATTAAGATCTGTAAACTCTTTTGAGTTCTGTTTTAATATATTATTTGCAATATTTTGAAATTCAACAGTAAATTTTTTCTGTATTTCTTCCAAGTCCTTTTTTTGTGTATTGAGTTTGTCCTGAAGATTTTCACATTCTGTTTCTTTTTTCCCTAACCGGATATTTAGATTCTCTGATTTTTCCCTTTCTTCTTCTAAATCAGTTGTCATATTTTGGTTGTTTTTTTCTAAATTATCCCGCTCATTTTGAATTATGCTTTTCTCTTTATCAAGATTAGTTTTCTCTTTATTAAGATTAGATAATTTATTTTTTGTAAAAAACCATGTAATGATAAGTCCAACGAATAGACCTGTTATAATATATAATGCTTCCATATTATTGTTATAAATTTATTTGTTATTTTCATTATTATCTAATGCACTCTTTATATAATCTATTGATATACAGCCACTAACACCAACAGAATTAGATGATACTGATTCACTTATAATTGTATAAAACTTTTTAATATCCATCCCAAACAGTTTAAGTCCCTGAGGTATGGTCTTTATATGATTCTCTAAGTCCTTAGTTATTTTACTGTATGGAGATAATTCAAAAGAAGCAATACCTATAACTTTATCATCTTTTGGCTCTTTACCCATAAGTATTACAGGACTACCTGAATTTCCTTTGTTTGTAGGTATATCAATCCATGCTGTTTTTACAGAATCCTGATATAAAATATAATTAGTATTAACATATTTTGTTGATAACATTCCAACAGAGACAACCGGCTGGTCAATGCCAGCAGGAAATCCTGACAGATATAAATCCGCTCCTTCATAAACATCGTCGAAACTGCCAAGAGTAAGAAATGTAAACTTTTTTAAAGATTTTACTTTTAATATGCAATAATCTTTTATGTATGCTGTATAAATTTTTTCTTGTGTATTCAAATATTTAGAGACCTTGGCAGAAAATTTTGTCCCATCATAAAATTTAATTTCAATTGACGATGATATTTTTCCCTCGGGATTGCTTGTATTATCTATTGTGCCATTTGTAATGTTTATTTTATGAAATGAAGTTTGTTTGTCCTGAACTACATTAAAACACGTTGCTATAAAGCCATCTTCAGATATAACAAAGCCGGTTCCTACAACTTCTCCGTTTACAATAATTTGTACTGTCGCCTTTTTTACTCTATTAATTCTTTCATGCATTGATGACTGTTGTTTGTCTGATGTCTGTGCAAAAGATTGACAACCAAAGATTAAATAAATGATGACTGATAAATATAGTTTTTTCATGTTTTTATTTTTTTGTAATTAGTTTATTATCAGGTATTTATAAGTTTGGCTTCTGGCTTTTGGCTTTTAGTTCAAAGTTTAAGGTTCAAAGCACGAAGTACATAATTCATAATTCATTAATTCTCCCAAAAGTAATTGCAAAAATACTTTAAAATTTAATTTTTTAGAAATAATTAACCACTCCAAAATGGATTTTAGCAGCTTTAAAATATACAGGGTTATTAAATTGCTTTCCAAGAGCATAATTAATAGAGAATATTCCTATTTTTGTTTCAAAACTAATTCCGGCACCAAAGCCATAAGGTCTGTCGCAACTTACATCAGGCGGACTAACAGATTTGTTTTCATAATATGCTCCATTCCAAAAAAGATATATGTAAGAATTTTGCTCTAACAAATATCTGTATTCAATATTTAAAATTGAATATAAAGAAGCATTAATAGATTCTTCATCAAAACCTCTAAGTGTTTTTAATCCTCCGATTCTGTAAAGTTCATTTTCAAAAAGATTTGGATTATCAATAATTGCACTTTTTATATTAATAAAGATTGTATTTCTTTTAAATAAAGGCAAAAATACACCAAAATCAGATTCTATTTTATATTGTGTTGTTGATAATTTTAAACTGTCATATATATCAGGATTTATCTTATCATTTTTTTTAATATTCTTATTACCTGCAGCTGCCGAGAGTTTTATTTGATAACCTTTTCTTGGGTTGAGACCATAGTCAAGTTTTTCATTATTTACTTCCAAGCCATAAAATATTGTCGAAATATCAGCATAAGAAGGTAACACTGTTATATTTTTCAGTCCCGAAGTGCTAACTAATGATGATTTACGATTATCTAAAAAAACTTTTATATAATTATTCCCTTTAAATAAATACTGAATACCAATATTAGAATTTATATTAAGATAAGAAGTATCTTTTTTGTAAATAGAAAAATTAAAATCAATGCCAAAAGGAGTAGATAAGATAAAAGGTAAGATAAAATTAGTTTTTAGATCTTGCGTATTTTGTTCTATTTTACGCCAGTTAAAATCAATCAGTTCTCCTTTTCCAAATGAATTGAGCAATTTTAAATGAACATCACCATTTAGTAAAACTTTCCCTGTCTTATTGTTAGGTAAAACACCTAAAATGCCATTAAACTGGCTAACATTTTTTTTATTTATGTAAAGAAAAATTTTTGTATTATTTTTTTCAAAAACTATATCAATGGGCTTTATTTCTTTAACAAATTGTAATTCTTTTAATCTGACGTTTATTTTGCTTATTTTTGATTCATTATAAATATCTTTGGGTTTTATCCCTAAATAAGAGTAAAGATATGTCTTTGAAATTTTTGCATTTCCTTTAATAATAATGCTGTCAATATTAATTTTAAGATTTTTATTAAGATTTAAACTTGCCTGTAAACAGTTTGAATCAATGCTTATGCTGTCTAATTTAACTAAGGCAAACGGATAGCCATTGTTTTCACAAAAAATAAGTATCTTTTCAATTAAAGTTCGTATCTCTTTATATTGAAAAACTTTATCTGTCTTATACAAATAATTTTTTTCTTTATAGCCAACTTCGCTAAGTAATGTCTTATCAACATTTCCTTTGTTAATAGATGCTAATGTATATTTGTTTCCAACAAACAGGTATGCGGATAAATTTAATGAATCTTCAATAATACTGTCAAATCTTGCAGTTATATATGACTTATCGTAAAGCCAAAATAAAATATTTTTTATTTCTCTTTCTCTTTCTGTTTTAGTATAAAAATGCTTTTTATAATTTAATTTCTTAATTATTTTATTGCCTTTATCACTATTATTTTCTAATGATAATGTATAATTTTGTGCATTTAATTTAAAAACTAAACAAAAAAGTAGAGTAAATAATATGTAAATATTTTTTTTCAAAAATGTTTTGTTTGTTTATCGTTGTGTATCAGGTGTTTATATAAATTTAATCTTTAATCTTTATAAATAATAATTGATATTTTTTTCTTTTATATAAAATAAAACTAAATTTGCAAAAATTTTTGATTATCTATATAAAGAACTTAAAATTTGAAGTAAAATTATGAAAAAAGTTTTATTATTGATTGTTACATCGTTATTTTTATTAACTATGTTTTTATCTTCATGCAGAACAAACAGAATAACAAGAGAGCCACCGTGTCCTGCCTATGCTTATTCAGGAACACATAATGCTAATATTCAAAAGTAAAATCTATGGGTCAGTCGCCTGATTGTAAATTTCGTATTTATCGGAACTGATTTGATTTTTATTTTTTGTTATAAGTGATTATAATCTTTAGTTTGTTATTTTTTTTTATCTTTACAAATTTTAGGCGGATTATTAATTGCAAATAATGCGAAATATAAATATAAATACAAAGTTATTATTAATATCCATCTTTCTTTGTTTTGGCTTTTATTCTTATTCTCAGGATACAACAAGCATTGACCAGCTAAAAGTTTTATACTATAAAGAATATAGTGCAGCTTTTGTTATACATTCTTCCGGCTGGGGATTTACTTTCAGAAAAGGTAAGCATTTAACAGGTTTAAAAAAAAAAATGCTTGAGATTGAACTCGTAAAAACAAAACATTCCAAAGAAATAAAAACCATAAATCCTTATTTTGACAATTCTAAAAGTTATGTCTATGGCAAGTTAAATGAATTATTTAATCTAAGGACAGGCATTGGAATTCAAAAAATAATAAATACCAAACCTTACTGGGGTGGTGTTGAAGTAAGATATTTCTATTATGGAGGCATTTCTTTGGGATTAACAAAACCTGTTTATCTGGATATTTTGAATTATTCTTCATCTACTCCTCCTGATTATGATATCACCACAGAAAGATATGACCCTAACAAACATTTTATGGAAAATATATGTAGTAGAGCAGCTTTTACCAAAGGTTTGGACAAAATGAGTATTTATCCCGGAATTTATGGAAAATTTGGATTTAACTTTGAATATGGCTCATACAATAAAAATATTAAAGCCCTTGAAGTTGGAACTATCATTGACGCATATCCAAAAGCTATCCCAATTATGGCTTTTAATACTAATAATAATATATTCCTGTCTGTTTATTTTAGCTTTCATTTTGGGAAAAGATATAATAAATAAATAATAAATAGGTTCTTCGGTAAAATGTGTGGGGAAAATGTTATAAGGAAATAAATATATAGGAAAAATAAGGGATATAAGGGATATAAAAAAATAAGTTATTCAATTTATACCTTTATACCTTATACCTTATATCCTTATATCCTTATATCCTTATATACATATACACCTAACATATTTCTTTATCCATAAAAAATACCGAAGAGCCAATAAATATCTATTCAGGTATCCATCAACTGACAGATTAATAATTTTAAAATTTTCAACTTTCTTCCTTGATGTTTCTGGATACTGGTATTTGGTCAGGCATTCGTTCCGATAAATACCGTAGGATATTATCCAACGGGGTAAAGTTATAATATTTGGTTAATATAACATTTCCCGATAAAAATTGGAAAATGTAGAGACGCAAAATTTTGCGTCTCTACATATAATATTATCCATTAATTTAACCAAAGAACTATAAAACAATAAAAAAAATTTACAAAAAAAAAAATTATTTATTTTATATTAAATTAAATTTTATATATTTGTATTTTTAAAATACAGATTTTTAATATAAAAAAAATAAAAAATATATATTAATACATAAACAATATGAAAAATAAAAATTTACTTTTAAGTTTAACAGTTTTATCTTTTGTAGGTATTACTTTTATTATTACTTCCTCGGGTATATTTAACACACAAAAATATATATCCCGTAAAGCTAATGTTCAAAATCAACAAGGCATAAAAGGAGCTATAGAATATCTTGCTTCAATAAGAAATAATAAGATAACAGGAGAAATTAACCCGCAAGATGTATTAAATGCCAGAATACAGGTAAATAAGTTAGCAAATACTAAAGCAGCTATAGGTCTTAAATGGTCAGAAGTTGGACCTGATAATGTTGGAGGCAGAACAAGATCTATACTTATTGATAAAAATAATCCAAATATTATGTATGCCGGTGGCGTAAGTGGTGGATTGTGGAAATCAACCACAGGTGGTAGTTCATGGATACCAATTAATGATATGGCACAAAATCTTGCTATCTCTTGTATTACACAATCCCCTAGTGGAATTATTTATGTTGGCACAGGTGAAGGTTTTGCTCCTGTTATGGGTAATGCTAATGGCAGCACAGGTTTTATTGGACAAGGAATATATATATCAACAAATAATGGAGAGACCTTTGAACTTTTGCCTTCTACCGAGCCTACTCCAAATAGCACTTCTACTCAATGGGCTTTTGTATATGAGTTAGCATGCGACCCTGTATCTGAAAGAGTATATGCTGCAACAAATAGTGGCTTAAGAGTATCTGATGATAATGGAACAACATGGTCAAATCCTGTGGAATTATCACCCGGACATCCTAATAATGGCAAAGCTTATGATGTTGAAGTTGCTTCTGACAGAAGTGTCCTCACTTGTGTAAATAATAAATGCTATATATCTCCTAATGGTGAACTTGGCACTTTTGTTCAAAAAGATATTCCCGGTGCAACAGGCATTGGCAGAATTGAATTTGCAATAGCTCCAACTGACCCTAACTATATATATGCCAGCGCTGCAAAAACAACCGGTGAAATAAAAAATATATATAAATCAACAGATAAAGGAGAAACATGGGAAATTATTGGTCCTGGTGGCTCACCTGACTTCGATCCTTTCAGAAATCAAGGAACTTATGATAATGAAATAGTAGTATTCCCAAATAATCGTGATAAAATTATCCTCGGTGGTATTGATATGTGGGAATGGCATGAAAATGGAACATGGACAAATAAATCACTATGGTTCTTAGAACCTACAGAGATTCATTATATCCACGCTGACCATCATAAATATGTTTTTCATCCTACAAATCCTGACATAATTTATACAGGAAGTGATGGCGGAGTATCACAATCTATTGATGGTGGAGAAACATTTCATACTATGAACAAAAATTATAATACTATTCAGTTTTATACAGTAGCTTATGGAGGCGATGGCTCTGTAATGGGCGGCACACAGGATAACGGAACTATACTTATTGATAGAAAAGGTAATACTCCTATGAATGGGGAATCTGTTATGGGCGGTGACGGCGGTTATTGTGCCTTTTCTTTAATCAACACGGAAGTGATATTTGCTTCAATTTATTATGGTGAATCAGGTCGTTCTCCTGATTTAGGTAATAACTTCCAAGGTTCTTATACTCTTAATAGCGACGGAGAACAAGTAGCTGCATTTTATAGCCAAAGAATGATAAATTCTAATATTGAGGCCTGTTTTGTTACTCCTTTGGTATTTTGGGAAAGTATTAATGATATTCATAGCACTGATTCTGTAACTTTTTTGGCTGACACAATTTCTTATAACGCAGGAGATACTATTATAATAAGAAGTAATAATAACTTCTATCCTTTTGAATATGTTCTTCAATCATCTCTTAATCCAGGCGATTCTATACGAATTCAGGATATTATCCAGACAAAATTTTTTCTTGGCATAAGTGGAGGCGTATGGATGACAAAACAAGCTTTGGACTTCTCAAAAACACCCGAATGGTATAAGATATCTGAATTTTCAGGAGCAGTACAAACAATGTCTTATTCAAAAGATGGAAACTATCTATTTATTGGTACTACAAGTGGAAGATTATACAGAATATCAAATCTTGCTTTGTCTTATGATTCCTTAAACTCTGATGTTACCAGCTCTTCCTGTGTTATTGAAACAAAATTATTAAAAACATTTAGCTATCAGGCAGTTACTTCTATTGCTATAGACCCTAATAATAATGAGCATATTATTGTTACACTTGGCAATTATGATAATTATAATTACATATATGAATCTACTAATGTATTGGACTCTTTGCCTGTTTTTTCTTCAAAACAGGGAAGCGGAAATAATGCATTACCAAAAATGCCTGTTTATGCTTCTGTAATTCCAATGTATCATCCAAATACTGTAATTGTAGGAACAGAATACGGTGTGTTTACTACTCAAAATATAAATGCTTCTTATCCAACATGGGCAGAAGACAATGAACGTATGGCAAGAGTGCCTGTCCATATGATGAAACAACAAATTAACAACTTCCCGGGAATTACTAATTATGGAGCTATTTATATTGGCACTCATGGACGGGGAATTTTTGAATGTTTGGATTATACAGGAATAAAAGAACCTGACAATCCTGTAACAATAGCTAAATCTGAATTAAAAATATATCCTAATCCTGTAATAGATAATATGAATATTGAATATAATCTAAATAAAAACAGTAATATAAATATTAACATTTATGATATGACAGGCAGAATTATAAAGTCAATTGACTTATCTAATCAACCGTCTGGTAATCATAAGTTTACAATAGATTGTAATTCTTTCCGCACAGGCACTTACTTTATTCAATTGATTGCAGGAAAAGAAAAAACTTCTGCTAAATTTATAGTTTTTAAATAAAATAATTTCTAACGTTTTTTATAAAATAAATTAAAAATATGAAAAAAATATTTTTTGTTTTCGCATTAGCTTTAATTGTTTCAGGAATTTTAGCACAGACAAGGACTTACACGCCAAGTTTAATATCTCCAAGTAATTCGGCAGTTAACCAAATGCCAAATGCATTACTGAACTGGGAGCCGGTAACAGGTGACTTTGGATTATATTATAAAATTCAAATAGACAGAGATTCTTTATTTACTAATCCGGTAATACTTATATCAGCAGTAACTACTGTTAATGCTCATGAACTTTTATTTGGCAAAAAATATTTCTGGAAAATTAAAGCCATAGATGACAGCGACTCTTCTAATTGGTCAGCAGTAAGAAATTTTACTGTTATTAATATTGTTACTTTAAAATCACCTGCTAATGATGCTAAATACTTGTTACCAAATGTATTTCTACAATGGTATAGTATTACAGGATTAACAAATTTGGATTATCAAATTGATACTATTATAAACTTTAACAGCACTAATCTCATATCTGGCTCTGTAAGTGGTTCTGCCACAAACATAAGTTCAAACCTTTTATACGGAACTAAATATTACTGGAGAATAAGAGCGAGACATAGTGTTGATACCAGCTTATGGTCATCAGCATGGTCTTTCACTACCGTAGATACACTACCAAATGCTCCAAATTTAATATCACCCAAAAATTTAGCAACAGAACTGTCGCCAAATAATGTATTATTAGATTGGGGACCTGTTTTAGGAATTAATTTATATAAAATAGAATTAGATACAAACAATTTTTTTACTGATCCTATTAAAAAAACATTCTTTCCAAATTTATCATTAGATTCAGGTTTATTAGCATCTAATAACAGTAAGATAACTCTTGATACATCGCTTTTGTTTGGACAGACATATTACTGGAGAATGAAAGCTATAGGAACTAACGATTCTTCATCATGGTCACCAGTATGGTCATTTACCAGTTTAGATACAATGCCAAATGCTCCAAATTTAATATCACCGGAAGATTTAGCAATAAACAAAATGCCGAATGTATTATTAGAGTGGAATACAATATTAGGAACAACTTCTTATATGATTGAATTAGATACAAATTCTTTATTTTTATTTTCAGATACATTAACATCAACTAATACTTCTGTAAATACACAGGAACTTTTATTTGGTAAAAAATATTTTTGGAGAGTTAAAGCCATTAATAGTACTGATTCCTCTGATTGGTCAATAGCAAGAAATTTTATTGTTATTAATACTGTTAGTTTGATTTCACCTGTTAATAATGCAACAGGTCAAATGTTAGATGTTTCATTAAAATGGGACAGTATTACAGGTATAACAAATTATATTATGCAAATAGATACTTCTTTAAATTTTAATAGTCCACTTTTTATTTCAGATACTGATATTGTATCACAAATAGACCTTGATACTTTATTATTTAAAACTAAATATTACTGGAGAGTAAAAACCATGCATAGTATTGATACAAGTTCCTGGTCATCGGTATGGTTATTTACCAGTTTGGATACAATGCCAGGTTCTCCGGATTTAATATCACCAACAGATTTGGCAATAAACCAAATGCCAAATGTATTATTAGAGTGGAATACAATATTAGGAACAACTTCTTATATGATTGAATTAGATACAAATTCTTTATTTTTATTTTCAGATACATTAACATCAACTAATACTTCTGTAAATACACAGGAACTATTATTTGGCGAAAAATATTTTTGGAGAGTTAAAGCTATTAATAGCACTGATTCCTCTGATTGGTCAATAGCAAGAAGTTTTACTGTTATTGATACTTTAAATCAAACTTATCCAAATGATGGAGTAACAAATCAATCATTGAGTTTGATATTAAAATGGGATGCAATAACAGGAGTAACATATTATAGTTGCGAAGTTGATACTACAAATAATTTTAACAGTTCACAACATAACACTATTTCTGTTAGCAGTGATTTGCCTGAAGCACAGGCATTTACTGTTCAGTCATTATTCGGAACAAAGTATTACTGGAGAGTAAGAGCTATACATAACAGCGATACATCTGCGTGGTCACAGGTAAGAACATTTATAACAGCATCTAATACAACACTTGTTTTACCTTATGATGGTGTTGATGATATGATGCCTGATGTATTTTTAAGATGCAATTCTATAACAGGTGTCCCATATTATGATTTTGAAATTGATACTACTGCAGATTTTAATAGTTTTGAATATAGCTTTACTGTTGTTGATAATAATTTACCTTATGTACAGATTTCCAACAATGAACTTTTATTTGGAACAAAGTATTACTGGAGGGTAAGAGCAAAATATAATAGTAACAATATAAGTGATTGGACGTCTATATGGAATTTTACTATAATTGATAAAGTTAATATTACTGCTCCTGATGATGGAGAAACAAATGTAACTGTTAAACCTAGTTTAAAATGGGAAAAAATTACAGGAATAAGTTATTATGAATTACAATATGATACTTTATCAGGGTTTAATAATCCTGTTACTGACACCACTCTTATTGATACAATTAAAATAGGAGGTATATGGGGTCTTGCCCGTTTAAAAACATATTACTGGCGAGTGAGAGCAATACATAGCCGTGATACATCAGAATGGAGCCCTGTATTTTCTTTTACAACAGAACAGGGAATAAATATAAATGAATTAACAAACCAGTCAAATATAAATATTTATCCTAATCCTACCAAGACAGGTAAGATATTTGTTCAAATAGAGATTAATTCTCTTTCATCAAGCCAAACACATTTATCTGTAATGAACATATTAGGACAAACTTTGATTGAGAAAAATATTTATCTTCATACAGGTCTAAATACCAAAGAGATAAATCTTGAAAATATAGATAATGGCATTTATCTTATCAGATTGCAAAACAAAAAAGATGTATATACTCACAAAATCATTGTTAACAGATAAATAAAAATTAAAATATTAAGGGGACTTATATAAAAAAAAACTGTTATTAAAAATTTAGTAACAGTTTTTTTTATTGTTTAATATTCTGTTTTAGTAATCTTTTTTTCCTCTATTAGCCCACCTTTTTACAATATTTATATTTTTATATTAATGCAATTAAAAAAAATGTTAATAAATCAATAAATTTAATGCAATATTTATTCTTTTTATAATAAAATATTTATTACATTTGTAAAATTAAAAAAACAGTAAACTTTTCAATAATTAAGAGTAAATTTTACAAAATATAAACCGTTAAAACGGTTAATATATCTATACATTTATTTTTAAACACCTCGTTTCAACGAGGTGTTAATGATACTATCTTATTAACCCCTTGATTTATCAAAGGGACTAAGGAGTATCAATTGCTGTTAATAACCGTTTTAACGGTTTTAACAATTAACACCATTACTTTTTGAGAGGATACAAAAAAAATAACGATTTTAATATGAATGATAAAAAAATTTTAGGAACAGAAAAATATGATGCTGATAGCATTCGTGTGTTAGAGGGCTTGGAAGCCGTTAGAAAAAGACCTGCAATGTTTATAGGTGATACAAGTACCAGAGGTTTACATCATCTTGTAAATGAAGTAGTTGATAATTCTATTGATGAAGCATTAGCCGGCTATTGCAACAAGATTGAATTGTTTATTCATGAAGATAACTCAATAACTGTTAAAGATAATGGAAGAGGCATCCCAACCGAAATGCATGAAAAAGAACACAGGTCAGCATTAGAAGTTGTTATGACAATTTTACATGCTGGTGGCAAGTTTGATAAAGGGTCATATAAAGTATCAGGAGGATTGCATGGAGTAGGTGTATCTTGTGTAAATGCTCTGTCTTCTGAATTAGAAGCTAAAATATATAGAAACGGTAAAATATTTGTTCAGGAATATGCTTTTGGTAAACCTTTGTATGATGTAAAAATTATAGGAGACACATCTCAGACAGGAACAGAAATCCATTTTATCCCTGATAATACTATATTTACAGTTACTACATATAGTTATGATACACTTTCAACTCGTTTAAGGGAATTGTCTTTTCTTAACAAGGGAGTTTCTCTTTCAATAACAGACCTTCGCGAAAAAGATGAACAAGGTAATTATTTAAAAGATACTTTTTTATCAGAAAAAGGTCTTATAGAATTTATAGAATACTTAGATGTTAACAGGGAAAAACTGATGGAGAATCCTATTTATATGGAAGGTGAAAAAAATGATGTGCCTATTGAGATAGCTATGCAATATAATACTTCTTTTTCTGAAAATGTGCATTCTTATGTTAATGATATTAATACTATTGAAGGAGGAACGCATCTGTCAGGATTCAAAAAAGCTTTGACAAGAACATTGAAAAGTTATGCAGACAAATCAAAGATGCTTGAAAAACTTAAATTTGATATTAATGGTGATGATTTTCGTGAAGGATTGACAGCAATTATTTCAGTAAAAGTACAAGAACCACAATTTGAAGGTCAGACAAAGACCAAACTTGGTAATTCAGAGGTGGTGGGAATAGTAGATAATCTTGTCAGCAAGTTACTTGGCAATTATCTTGAAGAGAATCCAAAAGAAGCAAGAACTATTGTTAATAAAGTGATTTTAGCTGCTACAGCGAGACATGCAGCAAGAAAAGCCCGTGAATTAGTACAAAGAAAAAATGTGCTCTCTAATTCCGGATTACCAGGTAAACTTTCAGATTGTTCTGAAAAAGATCCGAGTTTAAGTGAAATATATATTGTTGAAGGTGATTCTGCTGGTGGCACTGCCAAACAAGGACGAGACAGAAAATTTCAAGCTATATTACCTTTAAGAGGGAAAATACTTAATGTTGAAAAAGCTATGCCACACAGGATTTTTGAAAATGAAGAGATAAGAAACATGTTTACTGCATTAGGTGTATCTATTGGAACAGAAGAAGATTCTAAAGCCCTTAATATAGAAAAATTAAGATACCATAAAATTATAATTATGACAGATGCCGACGTTGACGGTAGCCATATAGCAACTCTTATACTTACTTTTTTCTTCCGATATATGAAAGGACTTCTTGAAAATGGTTATGTTTATATAGCAACACCTCCTTTATATCTTATCAAAAAAGGGAAAAATATGAAATATTGCTGGACAGAAGAAGAACGCAAACAAATAATTAACGAGATGTCTGAAAACAGTAATGAAACAGGACTTCATATACAACGTTATAAAGGTCTCGGTGAGATGAATGCAGAACAACTATGGCATACAACTATGGACCCTGAATTCCGTACTTTACGACAGGTTAATATAGAAAATGATGTTGAAACTGACCGTATATTTTCTATGTTAATGGGTGGTGACGTGCCGCCAAGAAGAGAATTTATTGAAAAAAATGCTAAATATGCTAATATTGATGCATAATTGTTTTTATACTTCAAGCGGTTAAAATTTTAAATCAATATTAATAACAACTAAATAAAAAGTCAGCCCGCTACCGCACGATTGTATCCTGTGGTTTAGAAACAGAAATAATAATTTAACGTTAGTTAATAAAAACAATAATTTTTATTACATTTGAATCATAAGTGGTAATTACAAATTTCATAATCCCGAAGGAATTTATTTTGTAAGTTTTGCAGTAGTTGAATGGTTAGATGTATTTACAA
>CAZZDX010000009.1:0-25505 GCA_964653185.1 uncultured Bacteroidales bacterium | reverse complement strand
CATAATTTTTAGTTTATTAAATAGAAAAAATAATGGTATAAAATTTTCTATAAGATGAAAAAATCATTTAAAACTGTAAAAGTAATACATTTATGTTTAAAATCCAAATTTATTATTAATTTTTTAAAAAAAAATTATCCTGTCAATAAAATTATAAGTTTATATATTTTTGTTGATAAGTTTTTAAATAACTAAAAACAGTAGGTTTTAATTTTACTTAAATTAAATTTGCCATATAAATAATATAAATTTATAATTATTTTATTTTTATTTTACATTAAAAAATTATTATTTCACCATTAGAGGTCGGGAAAATTTAGTAATATTGCTTTATAATATTTTTTTATGAAAATTTTGAACAAATTTATAATATATTTTTTTATATTTTTCTTTTTTAGCAATACTTGTGGGCAAGGTATAGCCATTGGACAGTGGCGGGACCATTTGCCTTATAATAGTTGTGTTTCTGTTACAGAAGCAGAAAACAGAATTTATTGTGCTACTAAATATTGTCTTTTTTACTATAATAAAGAAGATAACAGCATTAATCGTTTAACAAAAATTTCAGGATTATCAGATATAGGTATATCTGTTATAAAATACAGCAAACAATATAAAACGCTTATAATTGCTTATAATAATACAAATATTGACCTTATAGTAAATGATGAGATTATTAATATACCTGATATTAAACGAAAACCTATACTTGGTAAAAAGACAATAAACAGGATATTTTTTCTTGATAAATATGCTTATCTATGCTGTGGTTTTGGAATAGTGGTCTTTGATTTTGAAAAAAAAGAAATAAAAGATACTTACTATATAGGGGAAGAGGCAAGTCATATTGATGTTTTAGATTTAACATCTGATGGCTCTAAATTTTTTGCAGCAACGGAAGATGGTATTTATAAAGCATCTGTCAATAGCTCTAATCTTGCAAATTATGAATCGTGGAGCAAAGATACAAGCATATCTAATCCAGATAAAAAATATAATGCTATTGAATATTTTGAAAATAAAATATTTGTAAACCAATCAAATACTAACTATAATACAGATACAATGTTTGTTTATGACGGAACAATTTGGAATTATTTTGATTCTGTAAATACATCAACAAAATACTGTATAAAATCATATAATGATATATTGCTTGTTGCAAATAATTATTATGTAACCGGTTATGACTCCACTTTAAATATATGTCGTAATGTGTATAGTTATTTTCCTAATAGTCCTAATCCGCGACAGGTAATAATGGATGATTTTGGTTATATATGGATAGCTGATGAAAAAAATGGATTAGTAAGATATTTATGGGATGGCGATATAACAAAAATAATACCTAATGGACCGGCTACTAATAGTGTAATAGATATATCAGTTCAAGGGAATAATTTATGGGTAGCTACAGGAGGTAAAAATGGTTCATGGAATAACTTATGGATGAGTGAGGGCATATTTTCTTTTGTTGACGAAAAATGGAATACTTTAAATCGTGAGAATACACCTGCTTTAGATACAATATTTGATATAATTAATATTGTTGTTGACCCTGGTAATAATAAAAGAGTATTTGCCGGCTCATGGGGAAGAGGGCTTATAGAATTTAATAATGGGAATTTAACTAATATATATAATGAAAAAAACAGCCCTCTAAAAGTAGTAGGAGACGGTAGTTATTATTGGATAGGCGTTGGAGGAATGTGCTTTGACGATGACAATAATCTCTGGATAATTAATTCTGGTGTTGGCTCTGCCTTGGTTGTTAAAAAAAATGATAACACCTGGGAATCATTTGATTTTGGCTCTTTTACTAATGGGAAAACTATTGGTAATTTAATTATTGATTCTTATAATCAAAAATGGATTATTATTCCAAGAGGTAATGGTATATTAGTGTTTGATGATGCTAATCCTGTTTCTTTGACAGGAGAAAACACAAATCCAAAAAAATTAAATATAAATATTGGTAGCGGCAATCTGCCAAGTAATAATATTTTTTGTCTTGCAAAAGACCTTGACGGTGAGATATGGGTAGGAACAGATGCAGGAATTGCTGTATTTTATTCTCCTGAAAATATTTTTACAGGTTCTGATTTTGATGCTCAGCAAATACTTGTTGAGCAAGATGGATATGTTCAGCATTTGCTTGAATTTGAAACTGTTACTGCAATTGCTGTTGACGGTTCAAACAAAAAATGGATAGGCACAGAAAGAGCAGGTATTTTTCTTATGTCAGCTGATGGCACAGAACAGATTTTGCATTTTACAGAAGATAATAGTCCCTTATTTTCAAATACTATTACCAGTATTGCTATAAATCATCAGACAGGTGAGGTCTTTATAGGAACAAGCAAAGGAATAGTTTCTTATAAAGGAGAAGCTACGATGCCGACAGAAAAATACGAAAATGTATATGTTTATCCTAATCCCGTAAGAGAAAATTATAATGGATTAATTGCTATTAAAGGACTTGTAAGAGAGGCAGATATTAAAATTACTGATATAAGCGGTAATTTGATTTATACTACAAAAGCACAGGGAGGGCAAGCAATATGGAATGGAAAAAATTTTAATGGCGATAAAGCTCATACAGGCGTTTATCTAATTTTTTCAAGCAATGAAGACGGGTCAGAGACATTGGTTACAAAGATACTTGTTATTAACTAAATAATGCCTAAAATTTGAAATCAGTCGGGCGCCTGACCGATGCCTACGAATGAACTAAAATTAAAATTTATGATTTTATTTATTTAACAGAATAAAATTAGAAATTAATATAAAATGTTATATAAGACGCGCGGAATAGTATTTCACCAAATAAAATATTCTGAAACAAGTATTATCACAAAGATATATACAGAACTTTTTGGTCTTCAAACATATATTGTTAAAGGTGTTAGAAAGAAGAGAGCAAAAATTAAAATAAATATATTCCAGCATCTGTCATTAGTTGATATGGTTGTTTATCATAAAGAAAAGAGAGGAATACAGTATTTAAAAGAGATAAAATCTTGTTATCAGTTTACTTCTATTCCTTTTGACATAAAGAAAAGCTCTATCATATTATTTATAAATGAAATTTTGTATAAATCAATTCGTGAACAGGAAGCAAATAAAGAATTATTTGATTTTATATTTAATTCTGTTAAAATTCTTGATATGACAAAAGGAAAATTTAGTGATTTTCATTTATTTTTTATGATGCAGTTAACTAAATATCTTGGATTTTATCCTATAAATAACTATTCTGATGAATATAGCATATTTAATCTTAAACAAGGCATTTTTCAAAAAACTCTTACTGATTCTTATTACATATCAAAAGAAATAAGTCAGGAATTTAGCGAATTATTAAAAAATTCTTTTAATAATCTTCAATATTTGTCAACTTTTTTAAATTGTCGTAAAGAATTATTAGAACAATTAATTAAATATTATCAGTTTCATATTCCAGAATTTAAATATACAAAATCTAACCGTGTTCTTGAAACAGTATTTAATTAATTATGTTCCTCTACCTTGAACAACTATAAGAACAGTATAAATTAAAATTTTTAAATCTAAAGCGAGTGACATATTTTTAAAATAAAGGATTTCATATTTTAAACGTTTAATCATTTCTTCAACATTTTCAGCATAACCGTATTTTACCTGACCCAAAGATGTCATTCCTGGTTTTATTTTTTGTAATAAACGGTAATAAGGAGCTTTTTTTATTATTTGATTTATATAATATTGTCTCTCAGGTCTAGGTCCAACCAAAGACATATTACCTATCAATATATTATAAAATTGAGGGATTTCATCCAATCTTATTTTTCGTATAAACCTTCCAAACTTGGTAATCCTTTTATCATCTTTACAAGATAACTGAGGACCACTTTTTTCAGCATTAACATACATTGAGCGAAATTTGTGCATCATAAACGGCTTGCCTTTTAATCCTATCCGTTCTTGTGAATAAAAGACAGTACCCTTAGATGAAACTTTTATACATATTGCCGTTAATAAATAAACAGGTGATAAGATAGCTAAACATATTATGGAAATAATTATATCAATAATCCTTTTTAATGATTTTTGGAAAAAAGGCATTATATCCTGAGAAATCAAAATAAGTGGTGTACCTAAAACAGAATCTGTCTTAACAGTCCCAAACAAAATATTTTTAATAGTCGGAATTATCTTAACTATAGCTTCTGTCTCTGATATTGTATCAATTATAGTTTCAACTTTACTGTTATCAATAATCTCTGTTGCTACAATAACCTCTTCTATCTTATTTTTGAGTATTATCTGTTTCAAATCCTTATAATTCCCCAAACTTGGTAAATATGAAGATAATAAATATTTATCATGATCGCCTATCTCTACAAAACCAACAAATTTATTTCCGGAAGACCTCTGTTGATCCTCTATATTTTTATATATAGAAACAGCATTTTCATTACCACCTACTATAATAGTATTAAATCCTATTATCTTGTTATGAATCTTATAAGCCGCTGTTGTTGTTAAAATAAATCTTAATATAAAGGTAAATAAAAATTGAAGTAAGAATAAAACAATAAATGACTTATAATAAAAACCGTATGAAGGAACTTTATCATCTAAAATTAATACAAAAAAAATGACAATAACACCAAATATTGTTACAAAAAATGTTTGTCCAAGTTCTTTTAGTCTGGATTTTCTGTAAATATCATGATAACTTCCTATCAATGTATATAATATCATCCAAAATAAAGTAACTAAAATTAATCCTTTATAAAGATTAATATCTCCAAAGATTTGTTCCGAATGTTTAAAGACATCTGAATCTGCCATTAATTTTCTATACGAAAAAAATAAGCACCATGCCAAGACAACAGAAATCAAATCTGCTATTACATATTTTATTACCTGAATTTTTTTATTCACTTTTTTATCCTTTTTTATTTTTTCATAAATCAATAATGAACCAATTTTATATTATCTAATAAAATTATGGCTTCTGATACATCATCCTGTTTCTGGGCTCCAAAAAATATATTATAATTAATAGCATTATAATCATCGCTTATATTATCTGTAAGATTAATATAAATTTTGCTCCATTTATCAGTCGTATTTATTATCAAAATATTATGCTGGATGCTCTGTGTAGAAAAATTAGAAAATATTCCAACATTAATCTTATTATTGGTCTTATAATTAAACTCTAAAAAAACAGGAGAACCACCTTTTGGTAATACAAAAGCATCGCTTGTCTTAGCTTCAAAAAAAGGTCTCTCTGCATCAAGATAAATAGCACCGGAATAACTACCCTCAAAGACATCATCAGAAGTCCTGCTAATAATAGTATCACTATTATCTGTCTTTACTAAAGTCATACCAGGATCTTCAAAATCTTCTTTCCATGCAAATGTTATATCGTCATAATAACTAGTTGTGGTACAGTAGTTAGCAGATGTATCAGATAAATTTATTACTTTATTACCTATAAGATTTATATCCTGAACAATAGGTTTATAAAAAGGATATATTCCACGCGTAGCAGCAATACCATTTATTTTAATGCCTGCCTTTATACTTATACTATGATTGCCTTGTTTAAGTATAGGAAATGTAACAGGCATCTCAAAAGCACCAATTATATCTCCATCAATATATACCCAGGCATCTGTTATCTTGTCAGAATTTGATCCTTGCCCGGAATAATTTGTTGTAACATCAATTTTATCAATATGAACATAATAAGGTATCTCCTCGCTCGGATTGTAAATCTCACAAGAAAAAAAAATAAATATAAAACAAAGAAATAAATAGTAAGACAAATACTTTTGGCTGATAAATATCATATTTTCTAATCAATTAATTAAATTCTCTAACGACAAATACCTGATTATATTGTAATTTAACGTAGCACTTTGGCTACAAACAAATTAAAGCAACAGCGGCAGTGGCAGCAGCAGTACCAAGCAACCATGTTCGGCTACTGATTGCAAATTCCGCATTTATCGGAACGAATACCTGATTTGGGGATAAATCTTTCTGAATTATCTGCCATACTTCCTAACATTTTACCGACCCGGATACGCTTCGCTACGGGACAGGCTTCTTTATATCTAACCATTAATGATTGGTGAATTTGTATATTAATATATTCACAATGTTTCGATAAACTCAACAACCGTCTTTTGCAAAATCAATCCATACCAAAGTTTCACTTGATTCTCCTTCTGCATCACTTATTTTGCTTGTAAAGTTTTTTGGATATCTTCACATAAGATTTAAAATTTTACTGCGACTGCTGCTGCGACTGCTGCTGCTTTATATTCACAAGAATTAAAAAAACTTGCTATAATAACAAAGTTTTACTGGGTAATAGTATAATAAACGCTAAATTTTTATTTTATCTATAATATTATATGCAACTTCAAGGGCTTTAAATCCATCAATAACAGAAACCACAGGGCTAATATCATTTATTATAGCATTATAAAAACTCTCTAGTTCTGTCTTTATCGCATTTGTAGGTTTACTCTCTGGCTTTTCAAAAACAACTTGTTTTAACCCTTTTTTACCTAAATCAATTGTCATTGATAAAGGATTTATATCTTTTTTTTCAACATTTTTTATCTGAATAATCTCTGACTTTTTTTCAAGAAAATCAACAGAAATATATGCTCCTGGCTGAAAAAATCTTGACTTACGCATATTTTTCATTGATACTCTGCTTGAAGTTAAATTTGCAACACATCCATTATCAAATTCAATCCTTGCATTGGCTATATCCAAAGTATCACTTATAAGAGCAACACCACTCGCATTAATCTTTTTTATGTTGGACTTAACTACACTTAACACAATGTCTATATCGTGAATCATTAAATCAAGAATTACAGGAACATCTGTCCCTCTCGGATTAAATTGTGCCAACCTGTGTGTTTCAATAAACATAGGGTTAGAAATAGAATGCTTAGAAGCAACAAAAGCAGGATTAAATCTTTCAACATGTCCCACCTGTACTTTGGTATTTGCCTCATTAGCCAATTTTATCAAATCTTTTGCCTCCTGTAATGTATTTACCATCGGCTTTTCTATAAAAATATGCTTTGACTTTTTTAATGCCTCTGAGGCACACTCAAAATGAGAAACTGTCGGCGTTACTATATCAACAACATCAACCGAATCTATCAAATCAGAAATAGAGATAAACCTTTTTATCCCCAATTCTTTCTCTGTTTGTCTAACTATACTTAAATCAGGATCATAAAATCCAATTAAATCAAACTTGTCTATCTCTTTAATACATCTGATATGTATCTTCCCAAGATGACCAGCCCCAAGAACTCCTATTTTTAGCATATCTTATTCCTTTCAAAAATTAATCCTTTTTATATAAATTATTATTTTTGCAAAATAATAACTTTTTATTAATACAATTGTAATTATTTATGTTAAATATTAAAACAACAATAATCTAAAAAATGATTGACTCATACAAACATAAGGGATTAAGAGAAAAATTGACTAATGAAATTAAGAAAAAAGGTATTAGTGACGAAAGAATATTAAATGCAATTAATAAAATTCCCCGACATTTTTTCTTAAATTCTTCTTTCCTTGAATTTGCTTATCAGGATAAACCTTTTCCTATTGGAGCAGGACAAACAATCTCACAACCTTATACTGTTGCTTTTCAAACACAACTATTAAAAATAAAAAAAGGAGATAAAATACTTGAAATAGGCACCGGCTCTGGATATCAGACATGTATATTATTAGAAATGGGTGCAAAGGTCTGGACAATAGAAAGACAAAAATCTCTATACCAAAAGACCAAAAAATTTCTGCCAACTATCGGCTATAACCCCAAAATGTTTTATGGCGACGGATATAAAGGATTACCCGCTTATGCTCCTTTTGATAAAATAATTGTAACTGCTGGCGCTCCTTATATAGCTGAACCGCTTATTAAACAACTTAAAATCAATGGTATCCTTGTTATACCTGTCGGAGATACAAATACTCAAATAATGACAACTATACTTAAAACATCTGACACAAAATATAAAAAAACTGAACACGGAACTTTTATTTTCGTTCCTATGATAGAGAACAGAACGCAGGACTAAATATTTTTAAAAAAAAGTAAAATATATTTGTTTGTAACAAATTTTTATATATTTGCCAAAAATTAAAATAATATTAATTAAAAAACTAAAAAATTTAAAACTTATGAAAAAAATGATTTTTTTATTAGTAATAGCTCTGACTATTACTGCAACAATTAATGTCCAAAGTCAAGAGGCAAAAACAGTAAAAGAACTTAAAAATGAACTAAAACAGAAAAAAGCTTTAGAAAAAGCAAGAGCAAAACAAGAAAAAAATTTTCAAATACAAGAAAACACTCAAGAAAACACCCAAACCTACTCTGGTTTTGTTTCTAAAAAAGGAATTCCTATTTTACCGGAACAAGGCGACTGGGCTATAGGCGTTGATGCTGCTCCTTTCTTTATTTATGCAGGTAATATGCTTAATGGAAATGCTTTTAATGCAAATCCTAATTTTAATTTTACATCAGGAACTAATCTCTATGGCAAATATTTTGTATCTAAAGATATGGCTTTCAGAGGGAAATTACGATTAGGACTTGGCTCTGCATCAGATAAAGCATATTCCATGCAAGATGGACAGACAGACCCTGCTGTTACTGTAGAAGATAAACAAACTATCTCAAACACAAATGTTGTCCTATGTCCAGGTATTGAAATGCGTAAAGGAAAAGGAAGAGTGCAAGGTTTTTACGGTGCTGAACTTATGATTTCCTTAACAAGCACAAACACAAAATATGAATATGGAAATGGCTATACAACTACTGTTACTGTTCCTACTTCACACAACTTCGGAACTAATATTATACCTCCAGCAAGGATTACTGAAGTTAAAAGTGGCTCTACAATAGGTTTTGGATTGGCAGGTTTTATTGGTGCTGAATATTTTATAGCACCTAAATTTTCTATTGGAGGTGAATTTCAATGGGGACCATTATTAAGTACTACCGGTGATGGAGAATCAACTTCAGAATACTGGGATGGCGCTAATTTATGCAAAAAAACATCAACTACAGAAACCGGAGGCGCAAGCAGTTTCTCTATAGATAACAGAAATGTTGCCGGAACAATATATATTATGTTTCACTTTTAATAACAAAGTGATTTTATAGAAAATTTTTTATTAAGCCCTGTAAGATTTTAAAAATCTTACAGGGCTTTTTATTTTAAAACCTTATATTTTTTTTTAAAAAAAGTAAAATATATTTGTTTGTATAAAAATTTTATATATTTGCCAAAAATTAAATAAATGATAAATTAATCTAAAAAAAAAGTATGAAAAAAAATAAAAATGTATTATTAATCCTTTTAGCAATGGTATTTATAATACCAGCTTTTCAAGGATGTAAAAAAGGGGAAAACGATCCTTTTTTATCTTTACTATCAAGAAAAGCCAGATTAACAGGCACATGGAATTTAACCAAAGCAGATATATCAGGAGTTAGTGGTGGTTCTACATGGACAAATATCTATGACGGAACAAATTGGATATATACACAAGGTAGTTATATAGATACAAGTCAAGGTTCTGTAGAAGTTACATTTGATAAAGCTGGAACATACAAAACAACAACAATAACGATACATCCCACTTATACTAATACAGACACAGAGGAAGGTAATTGGACCTTTGGCAGAAGAAACAAAGAATCTGATTATAAAAATAAAGAATGTGTTATTTTAGAAACAACAAAAACAACTTCTACCGGTGGAGGAACAACTACTTATGAAGGTGCAAACTGTCCAATTCAAGTGATGGTAATTGATGAACTAAAAAACAAAGAACTAATTGTAAAAACAGATGGATCTTTAACTTCAACATCAACTTCAACTCAGGAAGGCACAAAAACTTTTGAGAAAAAATAAATTATCTGTATAAAAAAAATAAAAAAAGCCCCGAAAATTTCGGGGCTTTTTTTATACCATTAACAATTATCATTCAAACTGTTTAAATGTCTCTTTAATAATATCAATTGCTTCTCTCATTTGTTGTTCGGTAATTGTTAAAGGAGGAGTAAATCGTATTATATGGTCATGTGTTGGCTTGGCAATAACTCCTGCATCTTTTAAAGCAATACAAACATCCCATGCTGTCTTACCATTTTTAGGTCTTATAACAACAGCATTTAAAAGTCCTTTACCGCGAACTTCTGCTATCATATCGGACTTAATGCTTCTAAATTCTTCTCTAAACAATTTACCAATTCTATAAGCATTATCTGCAAGATTTTCTTCTTTTAATACTTCCAATGAAGCAATAGCAACTTTGGATGCTATTGGATTACCACCAAAAGTAGAACCATGCTCTCCCGGTAATATAGTAAGCATAATCTTATCATCAGCTAATACGCATGAAATAGGCATCATACCTCCTGATATAGCTTTACCAAGTATCAAAATATCAGGTCTTACATCTTCATAATCACAAGCCAGCATCTTACCTGTGCGACAAAGTCCTGTCTGAACCTCATCAGCTATAAAAAGTACATTTTTTCGCTTACACATATCATAAGCTGCCTTTATATAACCATGAGCAGGAACAAAAACGCCTGCTTCTGCCTGAATTGGCTCTACCAAAAAACCTGCCACATTAGGATCTGATAACTCTTTTTCAAGCATATCCAAATCATTATAAGGTATTTTTGTAAATCTAGGAGTGTAAGGTCCAAACCCTTTATAAGCATCAGGGTCAGAAGATAAAGAAATAACCATTATTGTTCTGCCATGAAAATTACCATTACAAACAATGATTTTTGCTTTATTATCAGCAATACCTTTTACTTTATAAGCCCATTTACGACAAAGTTTTACTGCTGTCTCAACGGCCTCAGCACCAGAATTCATTGGGAGAACTTTATCATAACCAAAATAATTAGTTGTAAATTCTTCAAACTCACCCAAACAACTATTATAAAAAGCCCTTGATGTAAGAGCCAACTTCTGTGCCTGAGCAATCATTGCCTTAACAATTTTTGGATGAGAATGTCCCTGATTAAGAGCAGAATAAGATGCAAGAAAATCAAAATATCTCTTGCCATCTGTATCCCATACATAAATACCTTCGCCTCTGTCTAACACAACAGGTATTGGATGATAATTATGTGCACCATATTTATCTTCCCTGTCCATATAATCTTTTGCTGTCATTTTTGCCATATCTGTAAATATTTAAATGTTAATACTTATTTTATTTTATATTTTTGCAAATATATAATAAGATAATTGTTTTTTTATTAAAAAAAATAATTCATTGTTGTCCGATAAAAAATAATTTAAAAAGTTGAAAAATAGTTAACCATGAGTTGATAACATTAATACCATTATTAGACCTGAAAACCTATAATTCTAAATCAACTCTAAATGTCAGAGGACTAACTCGGGATATAGGTCATTAACCTGCGTAGGATTATAGTTCACCTCTGCCATTTGGTTAATTTTTTTTCAAAATTATTCATGATAAGGACCAAGTTCACTTGCCTCTATGGATCGCAGTGGAACAGCAATCGGGTGCAGATACTTGTTATACGCAGGATAAAACTATATCAATGGTACTCTAAATCTAAATTTATTCTCAATATCATTATCTAATATACAAATACCAATTGTTCTGAGATTTACTGAAATCTTAACATTTTTATTTTCTGTGATTTTCTTCCATGCATAGCGCATACCTTTAGACCATAATATATTATCAAAGACAATAACAGCTTTTTTTGAAAGGTGTGGAATAAATGATTCAAAATAAGAAATGGTAGCCTTTCCATCGTGATGTCCATCAATGAATGCGTAATCTATCGGTTCATTCTCGTTAAGTATTCTTTCCAGATTATCTTGAAATCGTCCTTTAACTACAGTAACATTATCTAAACCAAGTTTTTGAAGATTTTTTTTTGATAAGGAATATAGTGCATCTGCACCTTCCAAGGTAATAATACTACCCTTTTTGTTTATTTTTTGAGCAGATGCTTGATATGCAGATGAAATACCTAAGCATGTCCCCAGCTCAATACATATTGATGGCTTAAATTCTCTAACAAGATTAAAAAGCATTAATGCCCAAAAGTAAGATTTACTGCCCTTGCAAGCATTTGAAACAGTCATAGTTGTAACTACTCCCTCATACATTTCTTTTTCTGTACGTTTAAAACTTGACTTTCCAGCCCCATAATCGGTTATGGTTATTTCTGTAAAAGAATCATTTAGTGCACTTCTTACCTCTTCAATTCGTTCTATCCATATCTTCTCTTCGGGAGCAATGCTATTACTTAATGTGCTATCAATAGCATTTACTATTTTGTCAGACGCTGTATTATTAATGTTACGTAATTTTCGCAGTTTCATCTTGGCTATGTATCCAACAGGTTTTCTTAGCACTCCCTTTATGATTGATATTATTAGGTTCATTTTTTTTGATTCTCCATATTAATTATATTTGTATCAAATTTTACTATATTGTTTATAATAATCCCGCACATATCCTACGGAGCAAGTTTATATTTGTTTTTATATCAGATTGCAAAATTAAAATTTTATTTTTAAATATCAGAAAATTTTCACTAAAAATTTATCTTAATGGTTTGTGAAAAAATAACCTATCAGTCAGGCGCCTAACTGATTCATTTTGACTCGTTTTTTTGCCCTTTTTCTTCGTTACAAAATTCTCAAAATAGCTGCGTTATTACTCACAAATTATTTTATTTTATAAGGTGTTCCCCAAAGGATATCGCTTCGCTCTACCTACGGGGCAAGCGTGAGATCGCTTCGCTATGTTCGCAAATTTTGTGCCTTAAAAAACAAAATAACTTCGTCAATTCTATATACTTTATTTTTTCATAAGCCCTTATTAATAATTCTTAACCCTTAACTATTGACAATGAAAAAAATAAATATCTTTGCAAACAAATTTGTTATACTGATAAGAAGCAGTATAATTTAATATTGATAAAATATCAGACAAAAAAATAAAACTTATGAATAATTTACTATTAAAAAAAAGCACACCTCATATTGTTGCTTTACTGATTTTTGTAATCATTTCTTTAGTTTATTTCAGTCCTGTGCTTGAAGGTAAAAGATTGCATTCAACAGATACAGTAAATGCGATAGGAATGTCAAAAGAGACTAGAGATTTTAGAAAGCAAACCAGCAAGGAATCTCTATGGACTAATTCTATGTTTGGAGGAATGCCGACATTTCAAATATCTGTTAAACATAAATCTAGTGTGCTTCGGTATGTGCGTAAAATTTTTGAATTAGGATTACCTATACCTGCGAACTACTTCCTGTTATATGCTATTGGCTTTTATATATTATTATTAGTATTAGGAATAAATCCATGGTTAAGCATACCGGGAGCAATAGCTTTTGCATTCTCCTCTTATTTCTTTATTATTATTGGAGTAGGCCATTTCGGGAAAGTCTATACTATTGCTTTTATGGCACCAATATTAGCAGGAATTATCCTTGTCTTTAGAAAAAAATATTTATGGGGAGGAATCTTAACAACCTTGTTCCTGACACTTGAAATACTCTCAAATCATCCACAGATGACATATTATTTTGCTTTGTTTGTCTCTATCCTTATTATTGCTGAATTTATTCATAAAATAAAAGAAAAACAGGTCTTCTCATTCTTCAAATCTATTGGTGTTATAGCAATCGCCGGTATTATTGCTGTTAGCGTTAATATTACAAGTCTTTGGTCAACTTATGAATATGGAAAAGAAACAATAAGAGGTAAATCAGAATTAACTGATAATAAAAGCAATAAAACAACAGGACTTGATAAAGATTATATTACTCAATGGAGTTATGGAATAGGAGAGACCTTTTCTTTAATGATACCTAATGTTAAAGGCGGAGAGACAGAACATCTCGGAAAATCTGAAAAAGCCCTTAAAAAGGTTGACCCTCAATACCGTCAAAGTATAGCAAATATGAACCATTACTGGGGAGATCAACCTTTTACATCAGGACCCACTTATGTAGGAGCGTTTATAATATTCCTTTTTATATTAGGGCTGTTTATCGTTAAAGGACGATTTAAATGGGCTCTGCTTATAGCTACAATATTATCAATACTTCTGGCATGGGGAAAAAATTTTATGGGTTTTACAGACCTGTTCATAGATTATTTTCCTCTTTATGATAAATTCAGGGCTGTAGCTTCTATACTTGTTATTGCAGAACTAACAATACCTCTGCTTGCAATGCTGACGCTTAAAAATATTTATGAAAAACCTGATATTATAAAAGAAAAAAGAAAGTATTTTTTTATTGCCTTATCCTTAACAGCAGGACTATCTTTATTGTTCTATCTGTTACCTTCAACATTTTTTAATTTCTTTAGCTCACAGGAACTTAGTCAATTTGATGTTTATAGAAAAAGTGGCGTGGACATCGCTAAACTTAATATGTTTATCTCTAACATAGAAGCAGCACGTATTTTTATTTTTAAATCTGATGCAATAAGAAGTTTTTGGTTTATCATAATTGGAGCCACACTATTATATTTATTTTCTATAAAAAAAATTAATAAAACAATCTTTATTATCTCACTTATTATTATCACTATCATTGATTTAGCACTTATTGATAAACGATATTTGAATAAAGAAGATTTTAGACCTAAAAGAGAAATGCAATGTTTTGTCCCTTTTCCTCCTAAGAAAACTGACTTCCAAATATTAGAAAGCGAAATGAATGAGCATCCGGAATTAGATGAGATAATTGGGGAAGCAGTTAATAAATATAAAAAGGAAAATAAAAGAGTTACAAAAACTCAACTTACTGTTATACCATTTAGAGAACTAAATAAAATAACTGATTATAGAGTACTAAATCTGACTGTCTCTATATTTCAGGATGCCGGCACTTCATATTTGCATAAATCAATAGGTGGCTATCACGGAGCAAAACTTAAACGTTATCAGGAACTCTATGAATATCATATTAGCAAAAATAATTTTAATGTATTAAATATGCTTAATACAAAATACATTATCTTTAATGATAAAGATAAGATGCCACAAGCTCAAAGAAATTTTGAAGCATTGGGAAGTGTTTGGTTTGTTGACAACTATAAATTTGTTGACAATGCAGACAAGGAAATAAAAGCATTAGATAATTTTAACCCTGGTTCTACGGTAATAATAGATAAACGATTTAAAAACTACATAAAAAATTACAGAACGGAAAAAGATTCATTATCATCAATAAAACTTATAGATTATAAGCCAAACCATCTGACATATAAATCTGAAACAAATAAAAGAGAATTAGCTGTTTTTTCTGAAATATATTACAAAAATGGGTGGAATGCTTATGTTGATGGTAATCTAACTGATTATTTCAGAGCAAATTATGTGTTAAGAGCAATGATTATCCCTAAAGGAAAACACACAATAGAATTCAAATTTGAACCTAAAAGTTATTTTATAGGAGAAAAAATTTCAACAATAAGTTTGATATTGCTCTTTATACTACTAATAGGTGGTCTTGGCTTTGAAATAAAAACAGAAATTAAACATAGAAAATGAAAAAGGTCTTAATAATAACATATTATTGGCCACCGGCAGGAGGTCCTGGTGTACAAAGAGTTTTGAAGTTTGCCAAGTATCTGCCGTATTTCGGATGGCAACCTATCATTCTGACTGTAAAGAAAGGAGAATATCCAGCGATTGATGAATCACTAAGCAGGGATATTCCTGATAGTTGTATAGTTTATAAAACAAATTCTATTGAACCGGGTTTTATTTACAAAAAATTCACTGGAATGAAAAAGGATGAAAAAATTCCTGTGGCTGTTCTTACCGTAGAAAACATAAATTGGAAAAAAAGATTATCAAATTGGATTAGAATTAATTTATTTATTCCTGATGCAAAAATAGGTTGGATTCCTTTTGCTGTTCATAAAGGAAAAAAAATTATTAAAAAAGAAAAACCTGATATAATATTTTCGTCTTCACCACCACCAACAGTACATTTGATTGCTAAAAAATTGGCAAAATGGAGTGGGATAAAATGGGTTGCGGATTTTAGAGATCCCTGGACAAAAATATATTATTATGAGAAAAAGAAAAATAAAGTATCTCAAATGATTGATAGTAAATTAGAAGCTAAAGTTATAAGTTCTTGTAATAAAGCTACATGTGTAAGTGACCAGTTTATTGATTTACTGAATGTTAGAAAGAATAAAAAATTTGAAGTTATCAATAATGGTTATGATGAAAATGAAATGCAGCAAGAGATTGTTAAAAATAATAAGTTTAATATTATTCATGTAGGAAGCATAGATAAAAATAGATATTATAAAAAACTTTTTGCCACTTTACAAAAATTGTTAACTGAAAATAAGTTGGATAAAAATAAATTTCAACTACTATTAGTTGGTAAAGTAGAAAATGTAGTCAAACAATTATTAAAAAAAGAGTTTAAAAATTTTGAAAATGTAAAATTTATTGGGTATGTATCTCATAAAGAATCAATACAATATATGTATAAGGCAAATATATTACTTTTATTTCTTGAAAATGTTCGTAATTATGAAGGGCACATTCCCGGAAAACTATTTGAATATTTGGCTACTGAAAATTTTATTTTAGGAATTGGTTCTAAATCTGGTAATGCAGCCAAAATACTTGCAAAAACAGGATGTGGGAAAATGTTTGATAAAGAAGATAATTTTGAATATGAGATATTAAGCCAGTATAAAAATTGGCAGAATGATAATAAACAGAAAATAGATAGAAAAGAAATACAAAAATACTCCCGCAAAAATTTGACTAAAAAAATGGTAAATGTTTTTAATGAATTAATATAGTAAACATTTATGACAAGCTGAAACTTGTGCTGTCAGGCAGTTGCCTGATAAGTATAGATACAGTTGTTCTTAACATAATCCATTATTTTACTAAAGTAACAATTCCACATTTTTGTTTCTTGATGATTTTATGGTTTATTTTTGCCTTATAATTTAAAAGCCAGACATAAACTCCATTTTGGCATGTTTTGTTCTTATATTTACCATTCCAACCTTTATCTTCATCTTTAGTTTCAAAAATTAATTCGCCCCAACGATTATATATTTTTAGATTAAACTCAATAAACCTGCATTGGGATTCAATGTTAAATATATCATTTAATCCGTCATTATTAGGGGTAAAAGCATTAGGTATGTAAAGATAACATTCACAGTCCTCAAATGCAACAAATATTGAATCCTTTGATATTCCGCATTGATTTTTAACTTCTACATAATAGGTATCTTGTGAGGTTACAATAAAAAAGGAGTTAGAAGAACTATCCTGCCATAAATATGTTGCATTATCTGTAGTTGCATCAAGTAAAAGCGATTCTCCCTGACAAAGAATAGTATCATTTCCAAGATTTACTGATGGTAAAGGAATATAATTTACAACAATAGTATCACTTCCTGAGCAACCGTTAACTGTAACTGCAACCCAATAAACGCCATCAGAAGTTACATTAAAAGTTGGATTAATAGAGCCATCCTGCCATAAATATGTTGTATTATCTGTAGTTACATCAAGCAAAAGTGATTCTCCCTGACAAAGAATAGTATCATTTCCAAGATTTACCGATGGTAAAGGAATATAATTTACAACAATAGTATCACTTCCTGAGCAACCGTTAACTGTAACTGCAACCCAATAAACGCCATCAGAAGTTACATTAAAAGTTGGATTAATAGATACATCCTGCCATAAATATGTTGCACTTTCTGTAGTTGCATCAAGCAAAAGTGATTCTCCCTGACAAAGAATAGTATCGTTTCCAAGATTAAAGTTTATTAAAATAGGACTTAAAAAATATTCTGCTCTAAAGTTTGAGCCAACACTACTTTCATTGGACTTGGAAGCAATACAACTATCATAATCTGCTGTAATACCTGTCCAGATATTAATTGAATTGTCATTTCTTGAATAAAGGATGTTACAGTCATTGCAATCTGATGTAAAAAATGAATAATCGTAAGATATGTCATAGCTTGCTATAATATTTGTCAGAAAGACCCCATAATAACTATTTATATTGCCAATACTGGCAATGCCATTTGTTGTATTTGGCAGAGAATTTACACGATATATATGAGCACCTTTTGAAATGCTGTTAATTAAAGATATAATAAATTCATCTCCGGCGGAATAAAGAAGAGACAAAATTTGTCCTGTCCAGTTTGCAGGATAAATATATGTACTTGTGTCTCCAATTGGGGCGCCTGATGTAATCCAGTTAGCATTTGTCATGTTTTGTAATATCCCATCATAATTATTTGGAGTTAAATCATACAGTATGTTACCTGATGAGTTGTCAAATTTCCAGTATGCTTTTAATCCCGGCTCATTTCCGGTTAATTTCCTGCACATAAATTCCCGAATTTCTGATTCACTACGAGAAATATTCCATAATCTTACTTCGTCTATTTCTCCTGTAAAGTATCTGGCATTTATATTATTCCAATTACCCCATCTTGCTATTGAAACTTTATCCCAAATACTACCACCCATAGTTTCAATTGGCTCTATAGATGAATCCAAATTTTGTTGTAATACACCATTAATATATAATTTCATACCATCAACAGGATTAATTGTTGCAGTAAGATGATACCAAATTCCTGCCTGCCAGTAATTACTATCAGAGTAAATACTATAACGAACAGAATTTACACATCTGACAAACTGTATCTTTCCTGCATTACCCCATAATGTATGGCTGAAACAAATACTGAATTCATTGATAGATAATGGGTCCCCGTTATTATAATCTCTTGCTATTAATGTTTGAACATTATTTAGTGTATTATCAATAGTAATATCTAGTTTAAACCAAATTTCAATAGTTCTAACTCCATTTGCCGCAGCATCACCAATATCAATAAATTCATTAATTCCATTAAACTTTAAACAATTTTCACTTCCTTGGCTTAAACAAAATAATGAAAGAAATAAAAAAGATATTAAAAACAAATATTTAATTTGTTTTAATTTTGCTTTGAATATAAGAATTGTGTATATATTCATAAATATTGAGTTCTTAAAAAAGATAAAATTACAATTTTTTTTTTATTTTTTGCAAAAAATATAATATTTGCTGTATATTTTTGCTTAAAGATTAGATATTGTTTTTTTCGTTTATAATTTTTTATAAAAAATTTGAAATCAGGCGATTGCCTAATAGTTCATTATTTATACTTTTTTTCATTAGCGACCGACTAAATCAAAAAATTTATATATTTTTGATTTATAATTTTGTTGAATTTATGGCTTGTAAAAAAATAAAAGAATGTTACCGAACTTATTGAAGCAACAAGCCAAAATGAATAGATTATTTTTTAACAAAATGTTAATTTTTAGATTACGCTTAATTAATATTAAAATTTAATCCAAAAAGTTTACCTCGTTGATAATGTTTACAGGATTTATTTTGTGAAATATTTTTATTATTTTACTATGTATTTTTATCTAATAGCATAACATAATCCTCAAAAATTTTAATACAACATAATGAATTCCATTGTCATAAATAGAAAATTAAAACAAAAAGAAATTCTGGAAATAAAAAATTTTCTTAATAATGACAATTATACACTTTATACTTCTATAGATTTACCCGAACAGTTACAATCATTTACTGCTAAAAATTATAAAATTGATGATGAAGAAAAAAATAAAATCAATCATCAGGTATTGGACAAAGTAATTGCTTTTGGAGATAAAAAAATTAATGATAAAAGTATTTATGAGTGGCTTAGATATGAATATGCAAGTATCTGGCATTACAGTAAATTTAGAATTTATTTTTTAGTATGTAATCTGGAGTATGAAATTTCTGAAATAAATTATTTTTCTAAAAAATACGAAAAAACTATATATTTCTCATCTAATAGTTATTTAAAAATATACAAAGAAATACCTGATAATGTAATAGTTAGAATTAATATTCAAAAATCAAAAATTAACTATAAGTCAGTATTTAATTATTCTTTATTACTTTTCCTTCGTTTTTTTATAGGACTTTTCAAAAATCACATCATAAAAAATAAAAAACATATAATTATTGATGGCACTGTAAAACAACCACTCATTAATTTAAAAACTTTAAAGACAGAAAAAGATAATTATTTTCTTGGTTATCTACTGGAAAAAATTAACAACTCTTTTTTTATTATAAATGAAGTCAAAATGCCCAAGTTTAATGATAGGTTCGTCTTTAAATTACAATCTGAATATTTTATAAATAAAAAGGGAAATCGCAAAAGAATATTTGGTGAATCTATTATTATTAAAGCTGTTTTTTATCCCTCAATATATAAAGAGATAAAACAGGTCTCAAAACAATTAAAATTTTTTTACGAGAAAACTAAATTTGCTAATCTATCTCCTATTGAAAATATTATCATTAACTATATTAAATCATTACACAAAAGCAATATCTATTTTATTTATAAATATCTGGCATATAAAAGATTTTTTTCAAATCATTCATTTATTACAATTACTTCGGTTGATGAAAATAGCGCTCCAACAAAAACAATCTTGGATGCAGCAAAAAGCAATAGCATAAAAACTATTGGCATTCAGCATGGAGCTTTTATTAATCATATAGCATATCTTTATACTAAAAATGACAAATTAAATAATGTAATGTCTGATTATACACTGGTTTGGGGAAAATTATGGAAAGACCGTTTAATAAAAGAATGCAATTATCCGAAAAATTCTGTAACTGTTGTCGGACAATTAAGAACTGATATTATTCCACGTTTAAATGAAGTAAACAAAATAAATGTCCATGATATAATTGATAAGAATAAAAAAATAATTATATATGCATCTAAACCTCAAAAAGAATTAAGAGAAAAATTTGCTTTTGATGTGTTTAATGCAGTAAAAGATAATCATAAAATTCTTCTGATTATTAAACCACATCCTTCAGAAAAAGATAGTTTTGATTATTACAATTCTATTGCCACAAAAACCAATTGTAAAAATTATAAAATTGTATATTCTATTGACCTTTATTTATTGATTTCTGTTTGTGATATGCTAATTATATATTTTTCAACTGTAGGATCCGAAACTGTATTTTTCTATAAGCCACTGATTATTTTAGACTATTTAAAACAAGATTTACAAGGTTATCACAAAGATGGTGTTGCTTTTCAATCTACAAATAGCACAGAATTAAAAAACTGCATAAATAAAATTTTATCAAATGATCTGAAAATAAACAAGAGTGCTTATGATAAATTTATAGATAAAAATGCTTATAAAATTGATGGAAAAGTTAGTGAACGATGTTTTAACTTTATTAATAATCTTGAATAATATTTAACCAGCCGGAAGTAATTTTATACATGTTTTTTATTCTCTAAAAAACAAACCATCTATAGTATTTACTCTGCCGGTAGTGAGATTTACTCCTTCAATATTAAAACTATACGGTTTAAATTTGTTCTTTCTCAAAAATTCAATACTTTCATAAAAAGTAAATTGTGTATTTTCATATATGGGGTTCAAAGGAATTTCAATATCAATTCCTTTAATCCTTTTTAAAAAATTAATTGCACCATCAAGCACCTCTTTTTCAAACCCCTGCGTATCAATCTTTAAAAGAATTGAAGTTTCTTTACTATCAATATAATTTTCAATTATATCATCCAACCTATACATATCTATAGTTTCCTTATTAATTGTTTTAGAACTGGGTTTAGATGTAACATGTGATTTTTTAATTTTTAATATTGAACTAAAAACAGAAAAATCAGATACATTGATTTCTGTTTTTTTATTAAAATTACCGATTGCGCATCTAGGAGCAACCTCCCAGTTATTATACTTTTTACTCCTGTTAACTAAAATATTATAGGCACTACTCACTGGCTCAAATGAAATAACTTTTCCCTTATATTTAAAGTCAAATAACGATTCTGCAAACTGACCTGTATTAGCCCCAATATCAATTACATAATTAATATTAAAAAAATTTAGTAATCTTGCTATTCTTAATTGCTCACTTGCAGAAGGTGTAAATCGTTTAAATGTAAGATATATACCTGTTTTAAGACCTAAATTACGTCTTATTCTCTCTGCTGATTTTGAGTTTAATAATTTTTGTAAAAGTTTCATTATAATATACGTATTACTTAAATTGGGTAATTTAATTTTTAGAGGAAAATTAAATTCATTCAAAACAAAAGTATATAAATTTTTAAAACTATATAGTTTTTATATCTTTTTTCTGTCTATTTTTGTATTCTATTCACAAAATATATAAATTTTGTTGCGTTTCATTTTTTGTTATCTTTGCTAAAATTTTTTTATCTTTATTAAAAAATATCAATAAAATTGCACAGATTAAATAAAAAAACAAACTATTAAAATAGTGGATAAAAATATAAATAATTTATGAAAACAGTATTAATTACAGGTGCAGATGGCTTTATTGGCAGTCATTTGACAGAAATGTTAATTAAGAAAGGATATAAAGTAAAAGCTCTTTCACAATATAACTCATTCAATTACTGGGGTTGGTTAGAAGATATTAAAGGTTTAGAAAAAATCAAAGTTTTTAATGGAGACATTAGAGACCCTCATTATTGCAAGTATATTACAAAAAATGTAGATGTTATTTTTCATTTGGCTGCTTTAATTGCTATTCCTTATTCTTATATTGCTCCTGATAGTTATGTTGATACTAATATTAAAGGAACATTGAATATCTGTCAGGCAGCACTTGAAAATAATGTAAAGAGATTAATCCATACATCTACAAGTGAAGTTTATGGTACTGCTCAATATATTCCAATAGATGAAAAACATCCCAAACAACCACAATCACCATACAGCGCAAGTAAAATAGGTGCTGATGCTATGGCTATGAGTTTTTATAATGCTTTTGAACTGCCTGTTACAATAGCAAGACCATTTAATACTTATGGCCCACGGCAATCATCTCGTGCAATTATCCCAACAATTATTACTCAAATCGCAAATAAAATTAAAGAAATAAAATTAGGAGATTTAACTCCTACAAGGGACTTTAATTATGTGAAAGATACATGTAGAGGACTAATTAACATTGCTGAAGAAGAAAAAACTATTGGAAAAGAAATTAATATTGCTTCTAATTTTGAAATTTCAATGAAAGATGCTTTGAATTTAATTAAAAAGATAATGAATTCTGATGCGAAATTTATTATTGATGAACAAAGATTAAGACCAAAAAATTCTGAGGTCTTTAGATTACGTGGCGATAATACTCTAATAAATAAACTAACTGGTTTTCAACCGAAATATAATATTGAACAAGGACTAAAAGAAACTATTGAATGGTTCTCTAATCCTGAAAATTTAAAAAAATATAAAACAAATATCTATAACGTTTAAATCGTTCAAGTCGTTAAAACCGTTCAACGATTGTAACGATTTCAATGATTTTAACAAATACTAAATGTCTGAAAATTTAAAAAATATTGTAAATTTTATCCGTAAAACCTTTGATGTTCCGGAAGCTTTTATCCCTTTACACGAACCACGTTTTATTGGAAATGAAAAAAAATATCTAAATGAATGTATTGATTCCACATTTGTTTCAAGCGCAGGTAAATATGTAAATCGTTTTGAAGAGATGATTACAGAATATACCGGTGCAAAATATGCTGTTGCTGCTGTTAATGGAACTGCTGCTTTACATATAGCTTTAATGCTTTCCGGTGTCAAACATGATGATGAAGTAATTACTCAACCTCTTACATTTATAGCAACTGCAAATGCAATTAATTACATTGGCGCAAAACTGGTTTTTGTTGATATTGATAAGGAAACTCTTGGATTATCTGCTGAGAAATTAGATAAATTCCTTTCAACTAAAACTTATATTGCTAAAGATGGATATTGTTATAATAAGGAAACAAACAGATGCATAAAAGCATGTGTCCCAATGCATACTTTCGGGCATCCTTGTAAAATTGATGAAATTGAATACCTTTGCAAAAAATATAACATCATTTTAATAGAGGATGCTGCTGAATCTCTTGGCAGTTTTTATAAAGAAAAGCATACAGGAACTTTTGGCAAATTTGGAATACTTAGTTTTAATGGAAATAAAACAATTACAACAGGTGGCGGAGGAATGCTAATCACTAATGATGGAAAATTTACAAAACTTGCAAAACACTTAACAACACAAGCTAAAGTGCCTCATAAATGGGAATATATTCACGATTATATTGGATATAATTATCGTTTAACAAATCTTGCAGCAGCACTTGGTGTTGCTCAAATGGAACAATTACCAAAATTTATTGAAAATAAACGCGAATTAGCCAATAAATATAAAGATTTTTTTGAGAATACAGATATTAATTTTTTTACAGAACCCAAAAATGCAAAATCTAATTATTGGCTCAATGTTATTATTCTAAAAAATAAAATAGAAAGAGATAATTTTCTTAAATTTACAAATGAAAAAGGAATAATGACACGTCCGGTTTGGGAATTAATGAACCGACTAAAAATGTATAAACATTGCCAGACAGAAAATATTGAAAATGCAGAATGGCTTGCTGACAGAGTTGTTAATATTCCAAGTAGTGTAAGAATTGTATAAAAAAGTTTAGAAAATGAACTATAATAAATATATCCCTTTAATAGTAGAAAAACTAAAATCTATAAATCCTTACAAAATAATTCTTTTTGGCTCTTATGCTTATGGAAATCCGTCAAAACATAGTGATATTGACTTGATTGTGGTTTTAGATAAAAAAGATACTCCGAAAAATTTTAAAGAAAATATGAAGAATTATAGATTAATAAGTAAACTTCTTTGGGATATTAATTCCAAAGTTCCTATGGATATAATTGTTCACACAAAACCTATGTATAAAAAATTTAATGAACTTGGTAGTATGTTTTCAAAAGAAATAGCATTAAAAGGAAAAGTATTATATGAAAAAAATAACTGAAGAATGGCTTAAATTTGCTTATACAGACTTATTAAGCTGTGAGAAGATTGTTGACGATAAACTATTAACAAATATAGTAGCATTTCATTCTCAACAAGCAATTGAAAAAAGTTTTAAGGCAATTATTGAAGAATTTGAATTGTCTTTTGAAAAAATTCATGATTTAAAAAAACTGTTTCAAATTGTAAAAGATTATATTAAATTTGATATAGATATTGAAATTTTACAGGATATCAATAAATTATATACTGATGGAAGATATCCGGGCGAACTTGGTTTACTCCCTAATGGCAAACCAACAATAAATGAAGCAAAAAGATTTTATGAGTTTGCTAAAAAAATCTATGAAAATATTAAGGGGACTTCTATTAATTCATTTCTTTCAAGAAATAAATATAATGAATAAG
>CAZZDX010000008.1:0-25964 GCA_964653185.1 uncultured Bacteroidales bacterium | reverse complement strand
ATGGACCTTTTTTATTAGTTTTTATTATTTTTGCAAACATACGAGACAAACTGCTGTTATAAGCAAGTCATATTTTAAGTACTAACATAAATTAGTAAAAATGTTGTAAATTTGAAAAAAAATTTGCTGTTTAAAATAGATAATAATAGAATATTAACCTTTTAAAAATATTATGAAAAGAAAATTATTATTTTTATTTGTTTCTGTGCTTGTATTAATTTCTACTATTCATGCACAGGATTACCAGATCAGCTTTGCAGGAACAGGTGCAAGCACAACTGTTGATTCAGTAAAAGTAGAAAACCTGACACAATGTACAAGTATAACCATTAGTGGAAGTGATATATTGCACCTTGTCGCATCAGTGGGAATTAGCGAATTGAATTCCGGAACAGGTAATAAGATACGTATTTATCCCAACCCGACGACAGATTTTTGTTTGGTTGACTTTGAAGCAACGACAAAGGGTAAAGCAACTATCGGACTATATGACATAGCTGGAAAAAAAATTTCGCAAGTTCAGGAATTTTTAACAAAAGGGTATCATACATACCAAATAAGTGGAATAAACAATGGAATATATACACTGAAAGTTGAATCTGAGGCATATTACTATAATTCTAAAATAGTAAGCATTAATGAAGCCCACGAAAATACTGATATAAAGCAAATTGAAACAATTCCAAACATAATTATACCTAAAGGAACTACAAAAAGCTATGAAAGTGAAAAAGCAATAATAGTCATGCAATATAATTCAGGAGATTTGTTAAAACTAACAGGAAAATCAGGTATTTTTCGCACCGTTGTTACGCTTGTTCCTACCAATAGCCAAATTGTAACTTTTACTTTTGTACTCTGCACCGATGCTGATGGCAATAATTATTCTGTCGTACGAATAGGCACTCAATGGTGGATGGCAGAAAATCTTAATGCCGGTACCTATGTGCCGATTACAAGTCCACAAGTGTCAGGAACAAAATTTTGTCAGAACTATATTGGCGAAAATGATACTACTTGCCCTATGGGCGGCTTATATGAATGGGCAAATATGATGCAAGGCTCTGCATCCTGTAATGGCACAGGTGCACCGCCAAACGATAAATGCGACATACCAGTGCAGGGATTATGCCCTACAGGATGGCACGTACCATCCCATTATGAATGGACTACTTTAGAAAGAAATGTTGGCAGCAACCCGGGTGCTTTTCCTTATGATGTAACAACAGTTAGCATACTTGGAACAGATGAAGGCGGCAACCTTAAAGAAACATGTACATCACATTGGAAATCACCTAATGAAGGTGCAACAAATAAAAGTGGTTTTACAGCCCTTCCGGGCGGATCCGCCTGGCAAGGCGTGTTCGACGATTTTACCCTCAGTGGCTACTGGTGGTCTAGTACTGAGTCTATTCCGTGGTATTCGGCATGGGTTCGCGGCTTGAATTACAGCCTTACTACTATAGGTCGCTCCGAATACTTTGAGGAGAGTGGCTTTAATATACGTTGTGTTAAGGACTGACTGCATTTGAACTTTAAAAGAAAACCTGCCCATAACACACGATTAATTTAACTTGGCTGACTGGTGCAATTTGACAATGGTAACAAATAATAAATATATCATCGGTTTGACACTGACTGCAAAAAAATGCCAAGCTAAATCAAGCGCCAACTGTCAGAATGTCTAAAAACTAATAAAAAAGCAAAATAAATTTGATTGTAGAAAATATAAATCATTGATTATCAATATAATATGATATAATATTTTTATAAAAAATTTAATAATTTTGAATTTTTAGATAAACTGCCGTTGTACATCATTAGAATAAAATAAAAATATAATTTTACAACATAATTAATAACTAAGTATCTTAAATAAAAAATAAAACAAACATTTAAAATATAATATCATGGCAAAAACTCAAAATGCAAAAAAAACCGTCAAAAAGGCACCACTTAAAACTGCAAAAGAAAAAAAGGCAGAAAAAAGAGAAAAGAAATCTAAAAGAGGTTAATTTTTGATATAAGTCCCCTTAATTGAATTTAAAAATAATGCACAACAGTTTGGCTCTGTAACGAAATAAATGTTGCATTTAAATGTAGTAATTTTTTGTTTTTACAATTCAAAAAAAGTAAGAATATCGGGAATATTTGAATTTTTTTTGAAGACGTAAAAATGGAAAAGAACAAGTTAAAATGTGATAGCTATTTCGTCACAGAACCCTTTGTAAAGCGAATTAAAAATCGCCTTACAAGCTGTCGCTATTCAATCATCAAATTACATCCTCTTATATCGCTATAATCAAATCTTCCAAGCACTTCAAAAGATTCATCTTTATGGAGTTTGCCTAAATCCTGAGTGGCAATAAAAGAACATGAATTAAAATTAGCAAGGTCAATTATATTTATGCCTCCTGTTTTTTCTTTGTCAATTAAAGTGAGAGGGTCATTTATATCACGTATTAAAATTTTCATCCATGGAGGACATTTGAATATTCCGTTTTTTATAGAATATGCCTGTGATAAAAGTTCTGTCATACCATATTCAGAATGAATATTTTTGGCTCCAAATTTTTTACTTAACAGATAATGTAATTCCTGCCTTGTCAGTTCTTTTCTTCTGCCTTTCATTCCGCCTGTTTCCATTATAATCATATCAGGCACAGAAATGTTATTATATTGTTCGGCAATATCAAGCAAAGCAAAGCTAACTCCAATTAGTAATATCTTTTGTTTTCCCAAGCAGGATATTTTTTTAAAATCATAAATTAAATCTTTGTAATTATCAGAATAAAATTTACTTTCTTTATGCTCACTTTGTTCTATTAAACTTTTTACCATATATATTAATGACGAACCTTTTTTTTCCAAGTAAGAAGGCAATAATGCTATAATACAATAGTCATTGATGTTTCCATAAAAATATTCAAATCCTTTTTTAAAACTTTTTTCATATATATTTATGTCTGATACATAATGCTTGCTTTTATTAAAAGATGTTGTTCCACTGCTTATAAAAATGGTCTCTGTATTTTTTTGCTTGCTTGTAATAATTTTATGATTTTTAAAAAATTCTATTGGCAAAAAAGGTATTTGTTCAAAACATTTAACTTTTTTAAAATTAATTGATAAAAAATTTACATATTTTTGATAAAAATTATTATATTTGTATTGATAATTAAATATTTCAATGGCTGTTTTATTAAAATCATCAAAAGAGCTAATATTAAATATTTTTTTTTGAAACATATAATTGTTGTTTATATATACTATAAGAAATGCCTAAAATACTTAAAATGCCTAAAATACTTAAAATGCCTAAAATTCAAAATGCTTAAAATTCAAAATGCTTAAAATTCAAAATGCCTAAAATTCAAAATGCTTATACTACTTAAAATTCAAAATGCCTAAAATAATTAAAGATTCATTCATTTATAGATATCAATATAATTTATTAATAAAAAAAATATTAAGAATAAAAAATTTTTGTAATTTTATGCTTTATTTAACAAGATGAAAATTTTAACAAAAATACGATTTATTATAATATTATCTTTGTTTTTTATTATACCATGCTGTTTGCAAGAACCTGAATATCCTGTTATTCCTTATATTGAATATGAAGATTTTATAAAAACACCAGATATCCAGGGTGGTATTGATGATACAGGAATTTTAAAAATTTCTTTTACAGATGGAGATGGAGATATTGGCTTGGCACAAGGAGATACAACAGCACCTTTTGAAGGTGAATATTATTATAATTTTTTTATAAAATACTTTGAAAGACAAAATGGAGTATTTAAAGAAATTGTATTGTCTTTTCCTCATAATGCAAGAATACCTGTTATAAGTCCCAAAGGTGAAGATAAAGCTATAAAAGGCGAAATAATTATAGAGAATGTATTTATAAAAAATTCTTCTTCAAATTATGATACAATTCGTTTTCAAGCTTATATAGTTGACAGAGCATTGCATCATAGTAATACTATAACTACTCCTGATATTATAGTAAAAAAACATTGAAAATATTCCTAAATAATATTATACTGTCAAGTGTCATAAATTTCGTTTTTGTCAATCTTTGGATTTTAATCAGGTATTCGTTCCGATAAATGCGGAATTTGCAATCAGTAGCCGAACATGACTGTCTGACAAAGTATAATTATGTTTTATTTTAATTCTTTCCTGTATTATACGTTAGATAAAATAAATACAAAACATCAATGAAAAATACATATTCACATAGAAAATATGTTGTATATATTATTTTGGGTATAGTCGGCACTATTTTTATCCTTCGTTTGCTTTATATTCAGGTTATAAATGATAAATACAAACTTTCGGCAAGTAATAATGTATTAAGATATGTAACAGAATATCCTGCAAGAGGATTAATATATGACCGTAATGGTAAGTTACTTGTATATAATGAAGCGGTATATGATTTAATGATAGTTCCAAGAAATGTAAAAAATATTGATACAACAGAGTTATGCAATTTGATAGGTATTAGCAAAGAAATGTTTATAAAAAAAATAAAGAAAATTTGCAAATATTCAATGTATAAGCCATCTGTATTTGAAAAACAAATATCAAAAGAAAGTTGTGGATATTTACAGGAAAAGTTATATAAATTTCATGGTTTTTATGTTCAAACACGGGCATTAAGAAAATATCCTTTGCCTGTTGCTGCTCATACTTTAGGATATATAAGTGAGGTTAACCCATATATTATTGAAAAAGATAAATATTATAAACCCGGTGATTATATTGGCAAAAGCGGAATTGAAAAAACATACGAAGAGGTATTAAGAGGACAAAAAGGAGTAAAAATTAAGGTTGTTGATGTATTTAACCGTGAAAAAGGAAGTTTTCAGGATGGCAGGTATGACACAGCATCTATAGCAGGTAAAAATCTTTATACTTCTATTGACGCAGACCTTCAGGCCTATGGAGAATTATTAATGAAAAATAAAAAAGGAAGCATTGTTGCTATTGAACCATCAACAGGAGAGATTCTTGCTCTTGTGTCAAGTCCTTCATACAACCCTAATTTGCTTGTTGGGAGAATAAGAAGCAAAAATTATGAAAATCTGGCACATAATAAGTTAGAACCATTATTTAACAGAGCTTTAATGGCACAATATCCACCGGGATCAACATTTAAACCGGTACAAGCATTAATAGGACAACAAATGGGCGTTTTATCTCCTGAAACAAAGTATGAATGTCATGGCGGATTTCATGCCGGAAGTATAACTGTTCATTGTCATAATCACAGATCACCTCTTAACTTAAAAGAAGCTATTCAATATTCGTGTAATACATATTTTTGTAAAGTTTTTAAGACAATTATTAATAACACCGACTTTAAGACAACTCAAAATGCATTTAATGTATGGCGTAAAAATATATTAAGTTTTGGACTTGGTACAAAATTTAATGATGACTTACCTTACGAACTTAGTGGTAACATTCCTACAGATAAATATTATGATAAATATTATGGCAAAAACAGATGGAGCTATTTAACTATAATATCTCTTGCTATAGGACAAGGTGAGATAGAGCTTACTCCTTTGCAGCTTGCAAATGTATCTGCTATAATTGCAAACAGAGGTTATTATTATACTCCTCATATTGTAAAAGCTATTGGCAATAAATATAATGCCAATGAAAAATATAAAGATAAACATTTTACCAGTGTTGAGTCCAAATATTTTGATAGTGTTGTGGAAGGTATGTATTTAGTTGTTGAAGCAGGCACAGGCAGATGGATTAAGATGGATAGCTTATCAATTTGTGGTAAGACAGGCACTGCGCAAAATCCTCATGGTAAGGAGCATTCGGTCTTTATGGCTTTTGCACCAAAAGATAATCCTGAAATTGCAATATCAGTAATTGTTGAAAACGCCGGCTTTGGTGCCACATGGGCTGCACCAATAGCAGGACTGATGATTGAAAAATATATATACAGAAAAGTTAAAAGAAAAAATATGGAGACAAGAATAATAAATTGTGATTTAATATCAAAAAATTGAAGAAACAAAAAAGCATATTTCTGAATATTGACTGGATGATTGTTTTACTTTATCTATTGCTTATATTTATAGGATGGATAAACATATATTCGGCTGTTTATAATGAAAATCACAAAAGCATATTAGATATTACACAAAATTATGGCAAACAGCTTATATGGATTGCAACTTCTATAATATTAGCTGTATTTATTTTATTTATTGATTCAAAAATTTTTTCTATTTTTTCGTATGTTATATATGGCATCAGTATTCTGTTATTAATAGGTGTTTTATTTATAGGCAAAGAGGTGTCAGGTGCAAGGTCATGGTTTCAGATAGGAAGTTTTGCTCTTCAGCCATCAGAATTTGCAAAGTTCGCTACTAATCTTGCAATAGCAAAATATTTAAGCTCTCCTAATATTAAAATTAAATATTTAAAAACAAAAACTCTTACTGTTGTTATTCTTGGCATACCTGCTATATTAATATTATTACAACCTGATGCAGGGTCTGCAATAATTTATCTGTCTTTTCTTTTTGTTTTATATAGAGAAGGTATGTCCGGTAATATTTTTATCATATTACTTATTGCTCTTATTTTATTTTCCTCTGCACTTTTGTTTAACAAATTCATAGTAATAGGTGCTCTTGCTGTAATTGCTTTGTTGTTTTTATTTTTTATCAAGAAAAAAAGAAAAGAGATAGTCATTTTGAGTACTGCATTTTTATTGTGTGCGGGATTTGTATATAGCGTTGATTATGTATTTGAAAATGTACTTGAAAAACACCAAAAAGACAGAATAAATGTCTTATATGGTAAAACAAAAGATATAAAAGGTGTAGGTTATAATGTAAATCAATCAAAAATTGCTATTGGCTCCGGTGGATTTTTAGGAAAGGGTTTTTTGCAAGGCACACAAACTAAATATAATTTTGTTCCCGAACAAAGCACGGACTTTATATTCTGCACAATAGGCGAAGAATGGGGGTTTGTTGGAAGCTCTATTGTTATTATTTTATTTATTGGTTTATTTACAAGAATTATATTTATCGCAGAACGGCAACGGTTCAAATTTAGTATAATATATGGATATGGAACAGTTGCTATCTTATTTTTTCACTTTATTATTAATATAGGAATGACTTTGGGGATAGTGCCTGTTATAGGAATACCTTTGCCTTTTTTTAGCTATGGCGGTTCTTCTTTATGGTCATTTACAATATTATTATTTATCTTTGTTAAACAAGATGCTGACAGATTAAAAACACTTTAAATTGCGATACTTTAAATGACACATTTGTATCGTCTCAATAATTAATACCATTACTTTTTGAGAGGATACTAAATTATTAACTCTTAATAAAAATCTTTTCTGTTGTCAATTACATCTGCATTCTCTTTGAGATCTTTAAAAACATCATAATGTGCTCTTGACCTAAAATAACTTGTTAATTGCATCTTATTAATATAATAATCTTTTGTGGCAGGAGCTTCAACAAATTTATCAACTATAACAACAAAAACACCTTGCTGTCCTTTTATGGGCTTTGATAATTCGTTTTTATTTAAAGAAAAAACAGTCCCGATAACATTTGGCTCAGAACCATAAGGAGGCAATGTATATGAAGAGAATGTAATATTATCAAGTGTATCAACTTTTGTATTAAATTTATTTGCAAGTTGATATATATCTGTTGATGGTGTCATAGAATTATTAATCTTTTTAATTAATATTTGTGCTTTCTTCTCTTTCTTAGTTAAAAATTCCATTTCTTTTTGAATTTGTTCAAGAGGCACAATTCCCTTCTCACTTACTTTTGTGAGTAAAGCAATAATATATTTATCATTTATAGTAAATATATCTGAGATACTTCCATTTTTTGTGTCTTCATTAAAAGCCCAACGTATTAGTTCTCTTGATTCATCAAGCCCTGAAATATTATTATCCATTTCTTTTATATTTCTTGCTACTTTTTTGTTGAAATTATTATCATCAGCATTTTTTTTAAATAATTCAGAGCTTGTACTTTTGCCTGCAAATTTACTTGCTATTGAATATATATTTTGAAATGTTTCATCACTGGGCTGTATAGTTTTTTGAATTATTGCTACCTGAACTTTTTTAATAGATTTTGTTTTTTCTGTTATACACATTATATGATATCCCAGGTTGGTTTCAACAATTTTATAATCTCCAACTTCGCTTGTTAAACATGCATTATAAAAAGGATAGAAATTAGCATCTCCATCTGTAATCCATCCTAAATCCCCTTTGTCTTCTTCTTTTTTTGGATATTCAGATATTGTCATTACTAATTCTTCAAATTTGTTTGGCTGATTTTTTACAAGATTTAAAATGCTATCTGCCAAAATTTTAGCTTCTTCTTTTGTTCTGATAATTTTTTCATTTATTCCAACATCTTTATATGAAATCAAAATATGTTTTGCTTTCACAGAATCAGGTCTATCCTGAATATCAATAAGTTTTGTCAAATAGTATGTATGATTTTCAATATATGGGGACACAATAGTTCCTTTTGGGGAATTAAACATAATAGAATCCAAAGATTTAGATAATTCGCCATTTTTAAAGAAAGAACTATCATATTTAGCATCAGAATTTACATTGACAAAATTTTCAATATCATCATCTGTTTCCAATGTTTCTAATTCTTTTTTTATTTTATATATTTCTTGTTTTGCATTTTCATAATCTTTTGCCGAAGGCAATATATCAAAAGCTACATATTCAATGTCTCTTGATTTTTCTTGCTCATATTTATATTTATGTTCATTGTAATAATTTTTTATCTCTTTTTGACTTACATTAACAGAGCTATCTAAAATTGTATTATACTTAACAGCAAAGAAGTGAATATGTGCTGTTTTTCTTTTGTCATTATAATCTTGTTTTGTAAAATTTTTAGGTATATAAAAGCCATTGTTGATAAGATTAAAATATTTTGTATTTAATCTGTCAGATCTTATATATTCTTTAATTTTCTGCCATTGCTGATCTTGTTTTCTTGCAAGGTCTCTCTGCTCATAATCATCACTATTTTCCATTTTTTCAACATACATTAAAAATTTATTTACATTATTAGGGTCAAATCTGCCTGTTTTTGGGTCAGCAAAGTTTTGAGCAATGATAGGATGAGGATTTCTGCTAAAAACAAGGTTTTCCAGTTCTTCTTTACTGATAGAATATCCTATAGCTTCATCATGTATGATAGAAAGTCCTAATTCATTAAGTTCCTTTTGCATAATTGTATTTCTAACCAATTCATCCCATACATCCTGTCTTATTTGATAACGTTGCTCCGGATTAATATTATTTTCATCAGATTGTTCTTCCTTTTCCGCAGTTCTTAGGTCAACTTTTTTTTCAAATTCCCTATAAGTAATTTTTTTTCCTGCTATTTCGCCAAGGTCACCGGCGCCTCCTTTCCCTCTCTTACTACTTTTAAGAGCATCGCCTAATACAAATGCCATTAAAGCTACAAAAATTATAACAAAAAGTAATGCTGAATGTTTACGAAGTTTGCTTATTACTGCCATATTAATTTTTAATTTACAATTTTTAATTTTTAATTTGCAAATGTATAAATAGTATTTGAATAGAAATGCAAATGATTTATTATTTTATAATATTTGAAAAATAAATGAGCTAATCAAGAGTTAATTGTTTCCACTCAATGACCAAAACATTATATATTCCATTTATTTTGACCTAATTACCCGACAGGTCGCATAGCACCTGTTGGGTTTGAAATAAATAATTAAATAAAATAAATGTTGCAAACATTCAAGATTTTATTGGATAAAGTGAAACACTTGCTTCTGCTGATATTTTATCAATAAAAGCCCTGATAGAAACAAGTAAAAAGAAACCGTCAACAAGTTATTAACATTTTTAACAAGATGAATAGTAATATTTTTTTATTTTTGAACATTTTATTTTAAAAACTTTTTATCAAACATATTTTAAATGCCAAAAAAAAATATTATCTCTGACAGGCAACATAGTATTAAATCTAACTTTAAATGTCTTTATAAGTATAGATCTTTGATTTATACATTTGCTTTGCGGGATATTAAATTACAATATGCACAAACGCTATTAGGAATTTTGTGGAGTATAATAAAGCCATTAACAGGATTATTGATTTTTACTCTTTTTTTTGATAAATTGTTAAAAATAGACACAGGTGATATTCCTTATCCATTATTTGCATTTATAGGAATAATTTCATGGTATTATTTCTCTTATTTAATACAACAGGGAGGCACCTCTGTAATGCAGGAACAAAATCTTATAAAAAAAATTTATTTTCCTAAATTAATATTGCCTGTCTCAAAAGCATTAGCAGGATTGGTAGAATATAGCATATCATTAATTTTGTTGTTTATTATGATGTTGTTATGGGGATATGCACCAAGTTTTAGAATTATTTTTTTTCCTGTATTTATTATTTTAAATATCATAGCCGGCTTATCTATAGGCATTTGGCTAAGTGCTCTTACTGTTCGTTACAGAGATTTTCATCATATAATTCCATATCTAATAAGCTTTGGCATATTTATAACACCTGTCTTTTATCCTACTACTCTTATACCACCACAATATCACTTTTTGATTTATTTGAATCCTATGGCAGGTGTTATTGAAGGATTTAGATGGACTTTACTAAGAGAAGCCGCTCCTTCTCTTTGGTTCTTAATCTCTTTTATCCCTGTGATATTATTATTTATTAGCGGATTGTATTATTTTACAAAAATTGAAGGGAAAATGGTAGATATTATTTAAGGGGACTTCTATTAATTCATTTCTTTCAAGAAACAAATATAATGAATAAGATGCGAGACATAAATATTTTTTAATAGCCATAGCTATTAAAAAATATTTTGTCGAAGTCAGATTGTTTATTATATTTGTTCCCTTTGGGTTTTCAGAGTTTCCCATATACTTCTTCAGATTTTCTTGCATTATCCCGATAGTGCTTTAAAAATCTTCCTCGTCTATGGAAAACTCTAAAAATCTTGATGCGAATGAATTAATAGAAGTCCCCTTAATATTATTTCGTAAATATTAATAATGTTAATAATATTCTGAAATAAATTCAGCATTACAGCATTCGGTATGACTATTAACCCCGTCAGGCAACTGCCTGATCCAATGGAGTAAACATTTTTTAATAAACTGAATAGTTCGTCAAAATAAATAGTTTATTTGTTACAAATCCTTAATATTATTTTTTTATCAGAAAAAGAAATGAAATAATTTTATAACTTTGTCAAAATTTTTTTTAATTAAAATATATAAATATGTTGTTTAATTTTATTTTATTAGGAATAATTGGTGGGCAGGAAATTATAATAATTGCAATAGTTTTATTGTTATTATTTGGCGGAAGAAAAATTCCCGAATTAATGAAAGGTCTCGGCAAAGGTATTAAAGAATTTAAAAAGGCATCCTCAACTGATGATGATGAAACATCAAAAAAGCTGGATGATATTTCAGATGAAATTAATGATAAAGTTCCTGACAAAGAGAAAGAAACAAAAAAATAATTTTGTAACCCGTTTACAATGTTAATTAAAAAAAACTTTGTCTGTTGTGCTTTGTGCTTTGTTATTAGTACTATTAAAGAAATTATTAGTGAGTTATCACCCAAATTAAATTTATCTCATTAAATAAAATTAAAAACAAAATACAAAACACAAAGAACATTTAATGATAAGCTTATGACTACAGTATGGCTATTAAATCATCAATAAAAAAAAATAAAAAAACTTACTGGGAGCATCTTGAAGACCTGCGTTGGCTGTTAGTCCGTATTTTTCTATCAATAACAATATTTTCAATTGTTGCATTTTTAAATAAAGATTTTGTTTTTAATAAAATTTTTTTATCTCCAAAAGAATCGTGGTTTATTACCAATCATTTATTATGTAACTTATCAAAAATATTATCATTGCCTGCACTGTGTATTAATAATACAGACCTTAAAATAATAAACATAACTCTTTCAGGACAATTTTATATACATATCTTAATTTCTTTTTTTTGCGGCTTAATACTTGCCTCGCCTTATATTATTTGGGATATATGGAACTTTATTAAACCGGCTTTAAACAAAAAAGAAAAATCAAATTCAAAAGGTGCTGTACTGGTATGTGCTATGCTTTTTTTAATCGGCATCTTATTTAGTTATTTTATTATTGTCCCTCTCACTTTAAACTTTCTCGGCAATTATCAGGTAAGCAATCTTGTTGAAAATAATATATCATTAAGCTCATACATAAATACAATAATATCAGTAACATTATCTGTTGGATTTGTTTTTGAGACACCTGTTTTAATATTTTTCCTGACAAAAGTCGGAATTATAACACCACAACTAATGCGAAAAAACAGAAAAATTGTATTTGTTATACTTTTAATTATTTCTGCAATAATCACTCCGCCTGATGTTTTTAGTCAGATACTTGTATGTATTCCTTTAATCATACTTTATGAAATTAGTATAAATATTTCAAAAAAAGTTTATGGGAAATTAAAAAATTCGTAACTTTGACAAACATTAATTTTCTTAACTTCTTTTGCCATGATTATTAAAACTAAAATAAATCTATTAATATTAATATTATTGTTTGCTACTGCTAATTGTAATTCTCAAAACACACAAAATCAGGAACCACAAACAAAATCAACAGACAGACAAGCCGTTGTGTCAGGGCAATTTTATCCAAGCAATACTGATGAATTAAAATCAATGCTTAAACAATTATTTTCTGATGCTTTGCCAAACCAAGGTATAAAAAATGTATTGGCAATTATTTCGCCTCATGCAGGTTATGTCTTTTCAGGTGAAGTAGCTGCTACAAGTTTTAACCAAATTGATTGGACAAAAGATTATGAAAACATTTTTATTTTAGGTCCAAGTCATTATGTATCTTTGCAAGGAGCGTCAATATATAGCAAAGGTAATTATATTACACCTTTGGGAACGGTTAAAGTAAATACTGAATTAGCAGAAAAACTTATTAAACAATATAGTTTTTTTAATTTTAACAAAGCTGCGCATCTGTATGAACATAGCATTGAAGTCCAGCTTCCTTTTTTGCAATCAGGCAGTTGCCTGATGAAAAAGGATTATAAAATTGTGCCGATTGTAATCGGCTCGCAAGACCCGAAAACTCTTAAAAAAATTGCAGATGCTTTATCACCTTATTTTAACTCAAAAAATCTTTTTATTATAAGCACTGATTTTTCACACTATCCAAGTTATGATGATGCTAAAATAGTTGATAAATTAACTGTTAATGCCATAAAAACAAATTCTCCCGGGACCTTACTTAATACTTTGAAATCAAATGCTGAAAAAAATATACCTAATTTGGTAACAAGTGTTTGCGGCTCATCAGCTGTTCTTACACTTTTATATATGACAGAAAATAATCCTGATATTTTAATTACTCCTGTTCAATACAAAAATTCAGGAGATACAAAATATGGAGATAAAAATAAAGTTGTCGGATATAACTCAATAATTTTTTCACTTAATAAAAAAACAATGAAAAATAATGAATTTAATTTAACTGAAAAAGACAAAAAGGACTTGCTTTATATTGCCCGGTTCACTATTGAACAATATATAAACAACAACAAGATTCCTAAAATTGATACTACAGATTTTTCAAAAACATTAATAACAAACTGTGGAGCATTTGTTACTTTACATAAAAACGGTGCTTTGAGAGGATGTATTGGAAGGTTTGATGCCAGCGAACCTCTTTATAAAGTTATACAGGAAATGGCTGTTTCATCTTCAACGCAGGACTATCGTTTTAACAGGGTAACTTCAAAAGAAGTCAGTGAATTAGAAATTGAAATATCTGTTTTAACTCCTATGAAAAAGATTAAATCTGTTGACGAAATTCAATTAGGCAGAGATGGTATTTACATTAAAAAAGGATTTGCTTCCGGCACTTTTTTGCCACAGGTGGCTGATGAGACAAACTGGACCAAAGAAGAATTTCTTGGACATTGCTCCCGTGATAAAGCAGGTATTGGTTGGGATGGCTGGAAAGATGCTGATATTTATACTTATGAAGCAATTGTATTTAGCGAAAAAGAGTTTAAATAATTAATAGAAGTCCCCTTATTAAGTCCCTTTAATATATAAACAGCTACAAACAATTTTTATTTTTCCCATCTTAATTTATTATCTGTGTCAGAATATATCTTTCCATTATCTAACAGCCATTGAATAACTTCTATTATCTTATCTTTATCTCCTATTCCAACAGATTTAATAAGTTCATCAACAGAGAGAGCATTTTCTCTTAAAACTGGTTTAATTTTATCAAGCACAGTATCAAACTCTAATTCACTCAAATTAAGTTTATTACGACCAATACATACATCGCATTTTCCACAACGTTTACTGTCTGTCTCACCAAAATATGAAAGTAAAAACTGGCTCCTGCATTTTGTTATCTCTGTTACATAATCTATAATTGCTTCTATTCTTTTTAAAGCTATATCTTTTCGTTTTATATAATTTTTTTTAGAGACATCAATATTTTTAGAATCTATTCTGCCATTACAAAACATTATTTGTGCCTTATCTGTTTGAGCTATATATGTAAGAACTTCTAATTTATGTAATCTTTTAAAGTATTCAATAATTTTATTCTTACTTATACCTGCTCTATTTGACAGTTCTGTTTCATTTACTTTAGCAAAATCATTAAATACACCTGTATAAGATCTTAAAACAATTTTAATAAAATTATCATAATTCGCATTAGCCACCTGAAAGCTATACAAATCTTCTCTGTTCATATTAAAATGAATACGGGAAGGTGAAAAAACAGCCTCTGTAACAACAATATATCCTTCTTTTTCAAGAAATTTTAGACAATTATAAACCATTAATGGTTTTAGGTTATAATTATTACAAAAATCAGCAATATCAAAGTCAAAGGTTACATCAGGACTAATTCCTACTGCAAGTTGAAAATAATTTCCCAAAGATTGATATACATTTTTTATCTTGTCAAAATCAGGATATGAAATGGATAACCTAAGTTTTAAATTAATAATATCAGAGTCGGAAAACAATAAAACAGCATAAGCTTTTTTTTCATCTCTTCCTGCACGTCCTGCTTCCTGAAAATATGCTTCAACACTGTCAGGCAAGTCAAGATGAACAACAAAACGGACATTAGATTTATCTATTCCCATGCCAAAAGCATTTGTTGATACAATTATCCTGCTTGTGCCTTCCATCCACTCATTGTGCCTTAAATTACGAATTTTAGGACTTAAACCTGCATGATAATAATTAGCTTTAATATTATGTTTTTGAAAAAAAGAAGCTATCTCGCGGGTTTTGCGTCTGCTTCTGACATATACTATTCCTGTGCCTTTAACATTATTAGCAATATTTAAAAGTTTGTTCAGTTTATCTTCTTTTTTTAAGACCACATAAATCAAATTTTTTCGTTCAAAGCTTTTCCTAAAAACATTTTTTTCTTTAAAAAGGAGTTTTTCCTGAATATCTTCAACAACTTTTGGTATTGCTGTTGCTGTAAGAGCAAGGACAGGAACATCAGGCAATAACTTTCTTATCTCTGCAATTCTCAGATAAGGAGGGCGAAAATCATATCCCCATTGTGATATACAATGAGCTTCATCAACAGCTATAAGATTTACATTCATCTTACCAATTCGTGCTTTGGCTAATTCTGTCTCTAACCTCTCAGGAGAAAGATATAAAAACTTAACATTACCATAGATGCAATTATCAAAAGCAATATCTATCTCTTCTCTGTGCATACCCGAATAAATAGCAACAGCTTTAATACCTTTTTTCTTTAAATTTTCAACCTGATCTTTCATTAATGCTATAAGAGGAGAAATAACAATACACACGCCTTTTTTTGCAAGTGCAGGCACCTGAAAACATACTGATTTTCCTCCGCCAGTAGGCAAAAGAGCAAGAGTATCTTTACCTGAAAGAACAGAATTGATAATATCTTCCTGCAAAGGTCTAAACAAGGTATAGCCCCAGTATTTTATGAGTATCTGTTGAATTGTCAATTTATATGTCTGTTTTTATTTGCCTGCCCGAGGTATGATTATTATATTTGTATATATTTAATGCTTTTGAATTAATTTCAACTTTTTAATTTCAACTTTTCCAAAGTTTTAGAACTTTGGAAAAGTTTTTTCCTTAACAATCTTGATAGCGGTTTAGTATAAATTACCGGCTTCTTGTAACTATTTATTATACAATAATATTGAAAGAAATTAGATACATACAGGTTATTTTATATTAAAGTAGAATCTTCTTTTAAAGAAACTGTATCAGGTTTATGTTGTTCAATAAAAGTTTTAAAATCAAATTTTTTGTTTGACTTATACCATAAATCTATTGATTGTCCAAGATATAAATAATTATTTTTGTAACAGGCAGGTTTTTGTTTATAAACGCGGGCATTGGCAGTATCATCAATATTTTTAAAAATTTCTGATCCTATGTTTAAAGATGATTCTTTTAAATTCTTTATTGCTTCTTCTCTTGTCATTCCTAATAAGAATGGGACTTTGGTTTTTTCATGTTTTAAACCTTCACCAAGTATAAGGTCTATAATAGAGCCCTTTTCTATTCTGGTTTCCGGCACAATTATCTCTCCTTTATATTTTTGTTTTAGTACAGCATTTTTGGCTATATCGGGAATGTATTCTAAAGCACCTAATCTAAGTCCATAAATTTCAAGTGTTGCTGTTGCCTGTCTTAAAGTCAAGTCAACTAAATTTGGCATATCTACTTTCTCCGGCTGTTTGGCAACTATTGTTAAATATATCTTACGGTTATCTTTTACTTTTGTATTTGGTAAAGGGTCTTGTGCTATGACACTACCTTTTTCTTTACTGTTGTCATGGATAGAATCAACGATTATATATTTAAGATATCTGTCAGATGAAAATTTGTCAAGGTCATCTTCCGTTAGTCCTGTAAAATCAGGGACTGTAATAAATTTTCCATGCAAAGTATAAAAATCAAGAAATTTTAAAATACCCCATATTACAATAATAGTAAGAACAATTATTGCTGCAAGATTTGTAAGAAATCGTTTACTTTTTAAAATTTTAAAAAAACTCATTTGTTATTATAATTTAAGTTATTATATTTTGTGTAATAACATTAAGTCATTGGTAGTTATTTGTTTGCTACACTCACTGTCATTTGTTGTCATTTAGCTTAGCTGTCATTCAGTTGTTTATTGACAATCAATGACCCCGATACGCTTCGCTACGGGGCAAGCAATTAATGGCTATATGTTAAAATACTGTTTCAGGCAGTCGCCTGATAAATTAGCTCAAATTATTACGTATCACTGGTCTGTATTTCAGATATTATAGACAAAAACTATAAATATGATTATTTATTGCATATAATCAACAAAGATACAAATTAATTAGTTAAATATTATTTATTTTTATATTTGCCAAAAAAATATTATGATATGAAAAAAAATATTGCTTTAATTGCCGGTGGTGATTCAGGAGAATATGTTATATCAATAAAAAGTGCAGAACTTACCCGCAAAAATATTGACCATGATTTGTATAATGTATATACAATATTAATGTATGGAGGAAAATGGATATATAAAACAGAAGACAATACAGAAATACCTGTTGATAAAAATGATTTTAGTGTTACAGTAAAAGGCAATAAAATAAAATTTGATTGTGCATTTATTGTTATTCATGGCACGCCGGGTGAAGATGGGAAACTTCAGGGATATTTTGATATTTTAAATATTCCTTATACAACTTCTAATCTGTTAACATCTGCAATGACTTTTAATAAAAATGTTTGTAATACACTTGTTAATAGCTATGGCATTTTAACAGCAAAATCAATGCTTATAAGAAAAACAGATCCTATTATACTTAAAGATATATTATCAAAAATAACATTACCATGCTTTGTAAAACCCAATAAAGGTGGCTCAAGTATTGGTATGTCTAAAATAAATAAACAAAATGAATTAAAAAATGCTGTTGATATTGCTTTTAAAGAAGATGACGAAGTGTTTATTGAAGAATTTATTGACGGGACAGAACTCACCTGTGGTGTTATAAAAATAGATGATAAATTAATAACATTACCTCTTACGGAAATTGTAAGTAAAAATACTTTTTTTGATTATGAAGCAAAATATACAGCAGGAATAACTGATGAGATTACACCTGCCCGTGTTTCTGAAAAAATTGAAAAGCAATGTAAAAACACATCAGCATATCTGTATGACAAACTAAATTGCAAGGGAATAGTTCGCTTTGACTATATATTTAGTAAAAACAAATTATATTTTTTAGAAGTGAATATTGTTCCTGGTCTTTCAGAAAAAAGTATTGTCCCACAACAAGCAGAGGCAATAGGCATTCCAATAAAACAACTTTTTACTATGGTGATAGAAGAAGCTTTGAAGAAATAATATTAATTTATACTGTCAAAAGGTCATAAATTTTGCTTTTTTTAATCTTTCAATCTTTTTAAGTAATTAACAAATTTTTGGACTGCCAAAAAACGATGACTAATTTTATTTTTTTCTTCTAAACTCATTTCTGAAAAAGATTTATTATAACCATCAGGTTTAAAAACAGGGTCATATCCAAAGCCATTATTTCCTCTTTTTTGTTTAAGAATAACTCCATGGACAACACCTTCAAAAAGAACCTCTTTTCCTTTAATAATTAATGATATGACTGTGCGAAAACGTGCCTTACGATTTGTAATGCCTTTTAATTTTCTAAGAACTTTATTCATATTATCATCAAAATTTTTGTTTTCACCGGCATAACGTGCAGAATATATTCCCGGCTCACCTTTTAAGGACTCTATCTCTAATCCTGTATCATCGGCAAAACAATCTAATCCGTATTTATTATAAACATAAAAAGCTTTTCCTGAAGCATTGCCTTCAAGAGTATCACTATTCTCAGGGATATCATTAAAACAATTTATATCTTTTAAACTAAATATTTTAAACTGAACATTAACAAGATTACTGATTTCTTTTATTTTATATATATTGTTAGTAGCAAAAACAAGTTTTATCATATTTTTTTGGTCTATATCAATAAAATTTTATAACTAATCATTATTCTTCTATTTTCCCTTTAAGAGATTTAAAACCATTACCTAATATTTCGTTTGCATTTACCACAGTAAGAAAAGCATTAGGGTCAATATTATTAATATAATTTTCAAGCAAAGCTAATTCGCGTCTATTGACAACAGTAAAAATAATATTTTTTTTACTACCTTTATATATTCCTTTACCCGATAATAATGTTCCGCTTCTGTTCAAATTATTTGTTATTTTATCTCCTATTTCTTTGTATTTGTCAGATATTATGAACAAAGTTTTTTCATAGCTCATTCCTTCTAATACAATATCAACAACTTTTCCTGTTATAAAGATTACAATTAATGAATACAGAGGCACTTTCCAGTCCTTAAATATAATTAAACCAAACAATACCACAACAGAGTCAATATATATAATTAACTGTCCCAAAGGAAGTTTTGTGTATTTGGCAAATATCATTGCCACAATATCCGAGCCACCTGATGTAGCTTTTGATTTGAATATTAATCCTAATCCGAGACCAATTAACAAGCCACCAAAAATACAGGATAGCAATATATCATCCTTGACAAGTGGCTCTTCACCCCATAAATATGTGAGCCAATCTATAAATACTGAGGTAAGCACAAAGCCGATAATTGTTTTAACACCAAATCTTGGTCCTAGTATTTTTATTCCTATAATAGTTAATGGAATATTTAAAATTAGTCCCATCAAACCTATTGGAAATCCATTAGGGAAAAAAGATAAGGCACCTTTTGTAATATAATGAATAACAATTGATATTCCATAAACACCGCCAGGCACTATTTTGTTGGGTGATATAAAAAACACATAGCCAACAGCCATAATAAAAGAACCTAATAATAATAGGAAATAGTTTATAAACCATTTTTTTGAGAACATCTTTTCTTTAATAAAAAAGTTCATAATTATCTGATTTTTAGATTGTTAATTAATAATTGATTTTTAAAAAAGTTTGCAAATGTAAAGAGTTTTTCTACATAACAAATAAATTTGACAAAATATTATAATTATTTATATATTTGTCCGTCTTAGGCAGATATAAATAGAGTTTGTTCATAATATTGCTGGTAAACCGTTGAAACGGTTATATCTATATGATTTTTTTATTAACACCTCGTTGAAAGGAGGTGTTAATGATATAGAAATATTATTAACACCATGATTTATCAAGGTGTATAATAAATATCTCATTTTTTAGGGAGAAAACTTTTCCAAAGTTTTAAAACTTTGGAAAAGTTGAAATTAATTCAAAATAGATACATTTTTTTATTATATTAAAAAAACAAAAGATAAAGATGAACACATTATTGATTACGCTTCAGGATGAAAAAGAAGTGATAGGCGTAAAATATCTTCATTATACATTGATAAAAAATGGCTATAATTCGTTTCTCCTTTATCTGCCTTTTTTGGATTTTGACAACAAAAATGTTTTAGATGAAATAAAAAAAACTATTTCTGACATATCTCCCGGTTTTATTGGTATTAGCTTAATGTCTATTAATTATTATAAAGCATGCGATTTAACTAAATATTTAAAAAATAATTTTAGCAATATTCCAATAATATGGGGAGGAATACATCCGACAGTTGCTCCTGAAATGTGTTTAAAACATGTTGATTATGTATGTATTGGCGAAGGAGAAAAAACTATTATTGATTTTGCGAATGCTGTTAAAAATAATTCACAAAATAAAATAAAAGGCATTAAAAATCTTTGCTATTTAGAAGATGGTAAAATAAAAAGAAATCCATTATATCCTCTTATTGATAATCTGGACGAAATTCCATATTATGAATTTATACCTGCAAATACTTTTATTCTTGATAAAGGGAGAATACAGGTTCTTAATAAGAAACTTTTTAAAAAATATTCATTATATTCCGGAAAGACATATACTGTCATTAGTTCAAGAGGTTGTCCTTTTCATTGTACATATTGTATTAATAATTTTTATTTGAGGCTGTATAAAAAGAATAAAGTAAGACGAAGAAGCGTAGAAAATATCATATCTGAACTTGAAAAAGCAGTAAATGAATATCCTGAAATAGAGTTTGTTAATTTTGAAGATGATAGTTTTTTATCAGCTGGTATGGATTATTTAAAGGACTTTTGCAAAGCATATAAAGAAAAGATAAAAAAGCCATTCATAGTTCACGGCATACCGATTTATATTAACAAAGACATGATAAGAATTCTGAAAGATGCAGGATTATCATGGATTAATCTGGGTTTGGAAAGTGGAAGCGACAGAACTCTTAAACAAGTGTTTAAAAGGAAATCATACAGATCTGATTTTCTTAAAGCTGCTAATATTATAAAAGAATTTAAAATACCTGCTTTTTATGATGCTATTGTGGACAATCCTTTTGAAAAAGAAGAAGATGAACTTGATACACTAAAAACTATTATTGATACGCCGACACCTTTTATATTAAGGGTTGTTTCATTAACTTTTTTTCATGGCACAGAAATATATGAGCGGGCAAAAAAAGAATGTCCTGAAAGAATAGAAGAAACATGTCCTAAATATAATTTCGTTTTAGTTGAAGATAAAAGTATTAATCGGCTTATAAAAAGTGCACCATATCTAAGTAAGAGATATATGAACAAGATGATACATCTGTATAAACAAAATCCAACAGGACTTAGATTTAAAACAAATTTGGCTGTTATTAATAAATTTTGGGTTGTGATGATATTAATGCCTGTTAGCTATTTTTCTTTAATAAGATTATCTTATAATGGCTTTTTCTTTAAATTTTTAAAAAATTTTTCTAAAATGTTGTTTTTTTATTATTATAGTCATATATATTACTTGTTTTCACATAAATATAAATATTTTTACAAATATCCTTTTTAAAAAAATATAAATGCCACAGATTGACAGATTACATAAATCGTTACAGATGCACAAAATATTTATAAAATTTATTGATTTGCTTTTCATACCTTTTTATAAGTGGTTGAATTTCTGTCCTTTAAATATTAAATTTGTAAATTATCCTGTTTATAAACAAATACAGTTTATACACTTTAAAAGCATTTGTAAATATCATAACTTTAACGAAACAGTTAAAATAAATATTAATAACAATATTCATTTTCAATTAATATGTAATGCAGGCAATGGCTTTTCTCAAATGCAATTAATACAAACAGGTATTTACGAAAAAGATATTAGAAATATCATATTGCAAAATTTAAAAGAAAACAATATTTTTGTTGATATAGGTGCTAACATTGGATATTATTCTGTTTTAGCTTCAAAAATATTAAAAGATAAAGGCAAAGTGATTTCATTTGAGCCGGTTAAGGATACTTTTAATAAATTAATGCAAAATATTAAGTTAAACAATATCAATGAGCAGTTTACTGCTTATAATTGTGCATTAGGAAACAAGACAGGAGCAGAAAATATTAACATGCATAAAGAATCAGGACATAATTCTATTGTTCGCATAAGCAAATCAAATAATACAAGCAAAGAACAAATTGAAATAAAAAAGTTTGACCAACTTGTAAATTTAAAAAACAAAGATTTATTTATCAAAATAGATGTTGAAGCTTATGAATTTGAAGTGCTGAAAGGTATGGAAAATACTCTGAAAAATAATAATTGCAAAATAATATTTGAGTTTAGCCCGATATTTTATAAAGATATATCTGATGATTATATTAATTATAGCATAAATATTTTGGACTATTTAAAAAAAGCTGATTATCAAATATTTGATATTAAAAAAAATAAATTAATTAAGATAAATGATAATAGATTGTTTGTTGTTAATTTAAAAGAAGAGCAAGTTAATTTATTTGCAAAAAAGTTAGAGAATACGTAAATTACAGGTTTTTTTTATGTCAAAAAGCAAAAAAATAAAAAATACAGATAAACAAAAATGGTATTACATACTGTTTTTTGTGGTTTTTACATTTATATTATATGGAAACATAATATCAAATGATTATTCCTTTGATGATGATTTTGTAACAAACACTAATCCTGTAATTCAAAAAGGCATAAAAGCCATACCGCAAATATTTACATCTTTATATTCTGATAGAAATAAGTTGGAATATGGCTATCGTCCTATTGCTATGTCCTCTTATGCTATTGAATATCAACTGTTTGGCTTAAATCCGCATATAAGCCATCTGATTAACATTTTGCTTTATGCTTTCACAGGTATTTTCTTATTCTTTTTACTTAAAAAACTGTTAAAAAATTACAATATTTTATTCCCTTTTGCTATAACATTATTATTTCTTGCACATCCTGTTCATACCGAAGTTGTTTGTTGTCTGAAAAATCGTGAAGATTTATTAAGTTTTTTGTTTTCATTAACAGCATTATATCTATTTGTTAAATATACTGAAAATCAAAAGGTTACAAAGATATTATTAGGATTACTATCTTTTGTAATTGCTTATTTGTCCAAAAAAAATGCTGTTACTTTTTTAATAATCATTCCTCTTGCTATATATTTTTTTACAAAGACCTCTTTAAAAAAGACAATAATGTTATTTGCCTTCTTAATAATAACTGTTATTATAGTAATATTTGTTCCCAAACTCTATTTGCCTGTTGCTGATGCACAAAATTTTTTTTGGCAGAACCCTTTATTCTTTGAAAATAATTTCTTAATAAAATTTTCAACAGGAATGTATGTTATGCTATTTTATCTGAAATTATTGATAATTCCACATCCATTGGTTTATTATTATGGATATAATATGATTCCTGTTGTCAACTTGTCAAATATATATGTAATAATATCTTTTGTCTTTCATCTGTCAATATTTATTTACGCAATAGTTAATTTTAAGAAAAAACATATATTATCTTTTGCCATCCTGTATTATCTAATAACAATATCAGTGTTTTCAAATATATTAGTTCCTGTAGCGTGTATTGTTGGTGAACGACTTATCTACTTCTCTTCGCTCGGATTTTGTATAATATTAGCATTTTTATTATTTAAAATCACAAAAATAGATATACATAAAGATTTTATTCCTTTTAAAAAAAATAATAAAATAATAGTTCTGTTAGTAATAATATTAATACCTTATTCTATAAAGACAATATGCCGCAACAAAAATTGGAAAGATTATATTACATTGTATCAACACGATATTAAGTATAATATAAAATCTGTAAAAGCAAATGAATTATATGCAAGTGCTTTGATGACAAATGTCAAAAAAAATATTGCTAAACTTGACTATGATATTCAAAACAGAACAAAAAATAATACAGAGATAGAAAATGTAAAAAGACAGATAGAACAAGATATAGAATTATCAATAAAACATTTTAAACAAGCTATTAAAATATATCCTTTGCATACTTCATCTTTAAATAATTTAGGTTTAATATATTTTAAAAATTATAATCAATATGATAAAGCAGTTTATTATTTTAAAAAAGCTGTTAATGCGAGTCCTAAAAACTATATGGCTTATGCTAATCTGGCATATTCTTATCAGATGTTAAATGATTATAAAAAAGCAATAAAATATTATAAGAAAGCTATTGACTTAAATCCTGAATTTGTAGATGCTATATCAATGCTTGCTGATTTATATAATGGGTTGGGATATTTTGAAACCGCTATTGATTTGAATAAAAAAATAATTAAAATAGATAATACTACTGACAAACCTTATATTAATTTAGGCAACTATTTTTTAATGAAATCCGATACTTTTACTGCTGTATTTTGCTGGGAAATGGCAATAAAAAAAATGCCTGTAAATTATAAATTATGTAAAAATTTAAGTCGTTATTTCAGACAGACAGGAAATTTAAAAAAAGCTGATTTATATTATAAAAAGGCAATTGAATCACGAAAAATTATTAATAAAAAAATGACCAAACAATAAGGAGATTAGAAAATAATAAAATTAGAAATTTGAAAATGGATACTGGGAAATTAAAAGAAATTTTCTGTTTTCAAAGGAGGAATTCAATCTATCTAAACAGAATTTATATATTTAAAGTCATATATTTCTTCTTTCTTATCAAAATAATTATCCCAACAAATATATTTAATATACCAATGATAATGCTTACTTTAACAATTCCCCAGAGCGGTATCATATAGGTTGTAACAATTAAAGCACCTATTGCCGAACCCAATAAATCAGCACTGTATATTTTTGCAGTTATTAATGCAGTATTTCCTTTTTGTATTTTTGAAGCAAGTGAAAATTCTATACCTGTTAATGTTGAAATAATCAGAGTTAATATGCCAAAAGTAATATGCGTAAATATCGGATTAAGATTATATGATTTTAGCATTAATAAGACCATTGGCAGTAGCAAAGAATATAAACCGATTATAAACAAAATTTTTGTGTAATTATTAAGATTTGCTTTATGTAAAAATTTATGTGTCCAAAATGAGCCAATAGCAAGTCCGAGCATAAAAATAGTGATTATAATACCTGTGATTTGAAAAACATATCCATAAATAATCTGGAATGATATTAATAATATTATTTCAATAGAAGAGCCGGCAAAGCCCGCTGAAAATAAACCAAGATTGATAATATTTAATCTTGCAACAATTATTATTAAAAACAATAGAATAATTATTGCTAATATCTTAAAATTTGATTTAAAATAACTTAGCCAGTATAATAATTGATTATAGTATGAAACAGGTGTAAAATCTTTGTTTATTGCTACATTTATGTTCTTACAATAACCTGCCAATGCTTCATC
>CAZZDX010000007.1:0-26135 GCA_964653185.1 uncultured Bacteroidales bacterium | reverse complement strand
TAATAAGGAGCATTATAGTCTGCTATACCCCAACTGGGGCACCAGTGCCATTTTTTATTCACCATATCCAGATTTGGATTATTATAATACGGATCTGAATAAGGATTGCTAATGTTAATAGTGTTAAATTCGTCGGAGATGTTATCATTATAAACCCATTCCTGATCTAAAAATACATTTTGATTAACTTCTTCAAGATTTATATAAGTTTTTTGTATTACCTGTGAAAAAATTTGAAATTGAAATAATACAATAACAATAATTAACAATAATTTTTTCATAATATTTTAATTTTTAAATTAATAAAATTTAATTGATTATAATTTTTTTTGTTTTAACAAATCCATTGCCTGTTATTCTTAATAAATATATACCTTTTTCTAAATAAGATACATCAATAATTATATTTTTGTTGTTATTTATAATTTGCTTATTAAACACACGACCACCTAAAATATTAAAAATTTCTATTATGTAATTAGTTCTAACATTATTACTAAAGAGTATTCTAAAATTACCATTAGATGGATTTGGGTAAATATTAATATTTTCAATCTTATATGAATACAGGATTACATTTATAGGTATATCGTCAGAAATTTTTCCAATAATTATTTGATAATTATTGGAACTAACCTGATACATAGCAGTAAAATAAATATTATTGTATTGGTCTGATGCAATTTCCTGTGGATACAACCAGCCATCTTCAAGATATTGCCCTGCTTTAATTACATTGCCGTCTAAATCTAATTTTAATAAATATAATCCAAATCCAGATAATTTTTCTAAGAATATACCATTAAATTCTAAAGTATCCTTAAAGTATCCAATAAAAAATAAATTATTTCCATTAATACATATACTACTGCCTAAACTTGCTGGAATATCATTAGGTAGTGGATATTCTGTAAAATGAGATGTTCCAAAAGGAGTTACCCATAAAAAATTCCCCAGACTATCATATTTAGCAACAAAAGCCTCATAATCATAACAAAGTGTAAATTGAATATTATCTCCAAAAGCAACATTATGGCCACAAATTTTACCTGTTAAATAAATATTATTCATACTATCCACAGCAATATCAAATCCTTCGTCACCTGCACTGCCTCCAGCGGTTTCAACCCACTGTGTTTCTCCGTTTGGTGTATGTTTTACAAGGAATATATCTTTTGCTCCGTAACTTTCTACCATAATAGTATCAAAATATGCTGTATCTTGAAATTGTCCTGTAACAAAGATATTATCCGAATTATCAGTTTTTATAGCAGCAGGTTCACAAAACCATCCGCCAAGTTCTTTTACCCACAAAAAATCTCCGGAAGAACTGTATTTGGCAAGAAATCCTACACTTTTGTAATAATAATACCAGTATGGATAAGGGTATGTTACAAGAGCAGAATCCAGTGTGTTAATAACAATATTCGTATCAAAATATTGAAGTTCTTCTATACAACGACCTGTTATAAGAATATTGTTTTCATTATCAATTGTTATATTATGTATGGGATTACTATATCCTGAGATGTAAACACCGGTATTACTCTTTGCCCATAAGAGGTTGCCGTCTGTATCATATTTTGCTATAAACTGATTACTACAGTAAAGCGTATCGGCATGATTAGTGTGTAATATTGTATCGCCAAGGTCAAGGTAACGATAATAATTACCTGTTACACACAAATTGTTTTCATGGTCAAAACACATTGCGGTTATTAAACTACAGTATCTGTACCATTTTATCCAAACAAGTTCCCCGTCGGGGCTGATCTTTGAGAGAAAAGCATTATCTTCTACACAATTTAGTATAGTATCAATAAACTGAATAGTATTTTCAAGTCTTCCTCCTACGTATACATAACCTGCTGTATCAGTGCATATTGTACGTCCTTCATTAGACCGCTCCCCGTTATGGATTTCGTGTTTCCATTCAAAAATAAGGTCTTGGGAAAAACAATTAAAACTTATTACAGCAAAAAGCAGTGTTAAAAGTATTTTTAGTTTTCCCGAGAAAATCGGGATTTCGCTATGGCTCAACATAATTTTATGTTTTTAAAGTTAAAAAAACAAAGATACAAAAAAATTAGTCAATAAAAAAAGTGTAAATATAATAAAAAAAATTGGTTTAGGCAAAAAAAAGTATTTTTTAAAGGGTTTTAAGAACCATCTGGTTTTGAACTTATATTACAAATTTAATCAGGCAGTTGCCTGATTGTTTTGTGTCCTACTTTCATACCAAAGTTAACCATTAATTTTTAATGAACAATTACGTAGGGTTTACTCAAAAATACTTAAATGCCGTAGGATTAACCCCGTAGGTAATTTTACCAACGGGGTAAATATCCAACGGTATAAATAGTTAATGATCAATGAGTTACAATCCCTTTAAATAAAAATAAGATTTAACCCTATTGAAATAAATAAAGATTTCACAGGGCAGGCGGGGTAAATCCTGAAATGCAAGATTATTGCAGTATTATATTACATTTACAGATTAAACCCTTTCATTAATATTTTGGGCTAAAGTCCATAATTAGAGGTAAGTATTAATTATTTGTATAAAGTCATTAGCTTTGAGAGAAGCGCCGCCAATAAGACCGCCATCAACATCAGGATTAGCAAATAATTCTTTAGCATTTCCCGGGTTGCAGCTTCCGCCATAAAGTATTGTTGTATTTTCAGCAATATCATCTCCATATTTTTCTTTTATTAAAGAGCGGATATAAGCATGTATTTCCTGTGCTTGTTGTGATGTTGCAGTGATGCCAGTCCCAATTGCCCAAATAGGTTCATAGGCAATTATAAGTTTTTTAAAGTCATTTTCATTAAGATGAAACAGAGATTCGTGAATTTGTTTTTTTATCCATTCAAAATGATTTTTTGCTTGTCTTATTTCCAGTGATTCTCCACAACAGAATATAGGCAAAAGTTGATTTTTTAGAGCAACATCAACTTTTTTGGCAAGCATATCATTGGTTTCTTTAAAATACGCTCTTCTTTCCGAATGTCCTATAATGACATAATCAGCGCCTGTAGATTTTATCATAGCAATAGATATTTCGCCTGTATAAGCACCTTTTTCTTCTGTATAGCAATTTTGTGCAGCAATAGATACTTGCTTGTTGTCTTTTACTAATTCAGCACTTTTTTGTAATAAAATAAAAGGCGGTGCAATTATTATGTGCAATTGGTCTTTTAATTTTATTTTATCATTGTTATTAAGTAAGTTTATTATTTCTTTGACGAGTTCAGAACCCTCAGAAAAGGTCTTGTTCATCTTCCAGTTGCCTGCTACAATATTTTTTCTCATAATTTTATGTTTTTGTCTGACAAGTCAGAATTATTTATTTTATTTAATTCCCAAAATTAACCATTAACAATGGAACAACAATTAAAAAAACAAAGATAAAAATATATTAAGATAAAAATATGGTTACATATATAAAATATTTTTTTATTATTTATAAAATAGAACGCTGATAACGCTGATTAATTATGATTATATATGATTTTTTAAAGTATTAATAATCAGCGAGAATTATACTAAATCATAAAAAATCTGCGTTTTATTAAATAATTATGAAAATATAACCCTAAATTAGTATTTTGTATTGATTTATGTGATATAATAAGGGTTTTATCAAGTTATATTGAATTAAATAAGCAAATTGAAACTTTGAAAAAAGAAAACAAACAGCAACAAATTATTATATTACAAAATAAAAAATAATAAATCACATATTTTGATAAATTTTATTAAATGAAAAAAAATATAATTACATATTTATTATTGATTTTAATGCCATTACTATTATGGGGTCAGAAAAATACTGATACTGTTTCATTTAGAAAACATAATTTTTCTTTTGAATTTGGAACTCATTATAATTACTTTTTTGGTGATAAATATATACCCCCTGATACTACAATATCAAAATTCCCTGGATCTCATAGTCCACCATCATATGTTGGTCAAACAAAGTTTTCAACATTAAGTTTTCATCTTGGATTATTATATAGTTTTAAGTTAAAAAAGAATATTTATTTAAAAAGTGGTTTATTATATTTTAATATGAAAGATAGTTATAGATTCAATAAAGATTCAATAATAAAATATTACCCTGATAGATTAAATTCATCTTTAAAATATTATAGTTATTCTTCAAATAGTTTTGAAATCCCTTTATATATTGGCTATAACAAAAATAGAATTTCAGGTTTTATAGGTACTAAAATAGACATAATTAATATAGCTTACTCATATCATAAATATTTTGATGGGAAAATTAAAAAAGATTTCCAAGGATTGAGATGGTATTACCATATATTCTATCCTTCTATACAGTTACAATATTTAATAATTAATAAAAAAATTCCTATATCAATATATATAGCTTCGGATATGAGAGAATTAAATTATTATGATTTCCAAATAGGTTTTGAAGTAATATTAAATAATATAAAAATCACAATAAAATGAAATTAATCAAACTACTTTTATTATTATTAGTACTGAGTTTACCTGTAAGTTTAATAGCTCAGATTAACAATTTAATTCATAATGCAGGATTTGAAGATGATAATGATCCTGCAAAACCTGATAATATAGCACAAGTTGAATATCTTGAAATATGGAAAGATAATCTTAAGTATAAAGAAGAAGATGATTATGGTAATGTTACAAAATATTATTTACAAAATAAAAAATAATAAATCATATATTTTAATAGATTTTATTAAATGAAGAAAATTGCAATTATATATTTATTATTGATTTTAATGCCATTACTATTATGGGGTCAGAAAAATACTGATACTGTTTCATTTAGAAAACATAATTTTTCTTTTGAATTTGGTGGACATTATAATTATATATATGGTCCTTTATATATTCCGCCACGTAAAGGCGGAACCATAAATACAAATCCAATTTATGTAGGTTATACAAAAAAACCTGCATTTGCTGTTCATTTTGGACTTTCTTATATTTATAAATTTAATAATGGTATTTGTTTAAAAAGTGGTTTATTATATTTTAACAGAAAGTATATAACAGAAAGTAATATTGATTCAGTAAAAAAGTATAAACCATATCCAACTATTCCTTATCCTATAAAAAATAATAGTTCATCAAATAGTATTGAAATACCCTTTTATATAGGTTATTCTATAAAAAAATTATCCCTCTTTATAGGCACAAAAATAAATTTAATTAATTTTCAGCATATTCACAAAATAAATGATAATTACACAGAAAAAAACTATAATAAGACTTATTTTTCATTAGGAAAGGGTTGTGTAGGAGATATTTTCTATTTCTCGTCACGTTTACAATATTGTTTATTTAAAGAAAAAAAATTTCCAATATCAATTTATTTTGCAACAGATAGTGGATATCATCTATCAGAAGATTTTCAAATAGGACTTCAAATAAATATAAATAATTTATTATGGGACAAAAAATTAATGTGGTTCACCAAATAATATTGAAATACCTTTATTTGTAAGTTATAAATGGAATAATTTAAAAATTTATTTAGGAACTAAATTTTCTTTTTTAAGATTTTATTATATTAAAAATACATATATTGATGGTCATATAAATATTGATAAAATAAGAATTAAATTGATTAAAAAGGATTATATAAGTACTTGTGAAAAAAGTTTTTACCCAAGTATAAAAATAAGTTATTGTTTCAACATTAAAAAAATTATTTTGTTTCCGTATATAGCCGCTGATATGAGGAGTAAATTTAATTATGATTTACAAGTAGGTTTTAAATTTTTATTATAAAAAATAAATAATAAAAATTAAAAAAAACAATAAATCATATATTTTGATAGATTTTATTAAATGAAAAAAAATATAATTATATATTTAATTATTTTTTTAGCTCCAGTTATTTCATTAGGGCAACAAAATGCGTTAGAAAATAATAAACAATCTTTTATACACCAGCTTTCTTTTGATTTTGGTATGCATCATAATTATTATTTTTGAGATAATAAATATATTAAATACGACAGCAGTATTTATTGTCCAGGAGTTTGTACACAACCTTATGCAGGTCTTAAAAGAATCCCTATATATGATATCCATTTTGGTTTTATTTATAATATTTTATATAAAAATAAACTTTGCATAAACTTTGAAATGTTATATTATAATAGAAGAACAAAATTTGAAAGTGATAGTGCAACTGTTATAAAATATAAACATAATCGTCCTATTCCTTACCAAAATATTATTAAATATGACATTTCTCCAAGAAGTATTGAAACAGGTATATATCTTGAATATGTTTTACTTGATAAAATTGGTTTTACCTGCGGCTTTAAATATACATTGTTAACAATGAATAGAAATAAATTAATAGATTTTGATGGAAATCAAATAATAGAGAAACATAAAATTTTTTTTGATTATAGAAAATTTGAATTCCCTAATTATATTAAAAATTTTTATTTATCCTGTAAAATAAATTATTATTTTAATATCAATAATTTTAAATTTAATTTCTATTTAGGAATTGATAGGCAAAATAGTAAATTTTATTATTTTCAAGTTGGATTAAATATTCCAATAACTAATATTAAGGGGACTTCTATTAATTATTCGGAATAAAAAGATTAATAATGAGAGGACAGTAGAGACGATGCATGCATCGTCTCTACGTTATAAAAAAATATATAAAACAAAAAATTACCCACTCAAAATAAGAAAGAACCATTTTACTTATGTCTATTCATTTGTTGGGCTATTGTGCAATAATAATTAGCTTTATCAAAATTACCTGTATGATTAAAATATCCGCATAAATTCATACATACGTCATAATTATCAGGATTTTTTTCAAAAGCTTTTTCCCAGTAAGAGATAGCATTCACAGTATCTGATTGCAAAATATAATAGTTTCCTATATTAACATAAGGTATATCAGAGTCAGGATTTAATTTTGCTGCTGTTTTGCTTAATTTTATAGCTGTTTTAATGTCTCCTGTTTTATTATATAAATTAGAAAGAGCCAAAATAGCATTAATATATTTTGGATTTATTTCCATTGCTTTTTTATAATTGCTCATTGCCTTGTCATAATTGTTTAATCTCTCATAAGAATATCCAAGGTTAAGATATGCTTTGTAGTATTTTGGATTAATTTCAATAGCTTTTTTCAGATAAAAAATGCAGGAATCAGGATTATCAAAATATTTTAAATAGATAAATCCCAGATTATTCCATGGGTCAAAGTATATAGGATTTATTTCTATTGCTCTTTTGTAATGTTTAGTAGCGATATTTATATTTTGAATACATTCCTGTTTCTTTTTAGGATTATTTATATCTTTATTTACTTTGTGTAATAAAGCATCGCCTAATATGGAGTTTGCTTTGGCAGAATTTTTGAGATAGTCAATGTCATGTTTAAATAATGTGATATCATCTTTCCAATCTTTGTTACGGGTAATTGTCTTAACAGAATATGGTATTAAGATTATTATAACCATTATTATCAGTTTATAACTTATCTTAAATGGAATATCATTTTTTTTAGGATTTATTTTAAATATTTTAAATAATAAGTATCCTATTATTATACAAAATCCAAGACAAGGTGTATATAAAAAACGTTCACCGACAACTCCGTTTACAGGCATTACAATATTAGAGAACATTGAAATAGTGAGCAGGTAATATAGAATAGCGAACGATATTATATTATTTTTTTTAAATTTAACAATAGCATATACAAAAGAAGACAAGTAAATAATTAAAGAAAGTATTACCCATCCGTTTGACCAGTGGACAAATGGGAGCATATTATAACCATAATAAAAACCCAAAGGATGCGGAAAAATAAGTAATTTTAAATAGAATAATAATGAATAAAACGCTGTTGCATATTTATCAAATAAGCTATGTTGGATAAAAAGAGGGCTTTGCCACAGGAAAGCATGTACGTCTTCGGGAGATAAAAATTTGTTAGGGAGCAATATTACTATATAACCAATTATTGCTATTAGAACAGATAATAAAATTATTGTTTTAAATGGAGTAAAAGTATTTTTAATTGCATGTAATGGTTTAGTATCTGCCTTTGGTGGAGTAATTTTAAAAAAATATATTGCAAAATATGGTATTATTAAATAGATAAGTATATTAGCAGTATTTACAAGCCAAAAAATAAGATTGAATAATATTAATCCAATACTAATATATTTATCTTTTAATAAAAACAGGAAATAATTTTCTTTAGGAAACAAACTTATCTTTTTACGAAAAGTGTTCTGAAAAGTAATTACAAGATATATTATAAAATATAAGATTGTTGAATAAGTAAATATTTTAGTTAATGTTGTTAAGAGCAGAAGTTTAAATAAAAAAATAAGATTAAATATAATTATCCCTGTAATAACATATTTATCTTTAAATAATAAGTGCCAGAAGAAATTTTTTGGACAGGGATTGTTTTTTTTATAGTATCTTATTAATAAAATAATTGGTAATAAATAGGAAACAAAAGCCGCTATTGCAAAAGTATGGGTCCCTATATATTTTTTTTTTCCTAAAAAATAAATTATTAAAGCAAACAAATATGTGCATATTATCATAATAACATTTTTGTTTTTCAGTAAAGAGGATAAATGGTCTCTTTGAGATTGTGTAGTTACGGAGATAAATAGTTCTTTTATTTTTTTAAGGGGAGACGGAATCTTTGTAAAATAATATATTGTTAAAGGAATAACTGCTAAAAAAGTAATAGTGCTGAGTTTTGATAAAAGAGCTAATATATAAAAAAGTATCCCTAAAAAAATATTGATAATTTTATGTGTTTCCGTATATTTGATAAACAGATACAGGGCAATAATACTTCCAAGAAAGCTTAATAGTTCATCACGATTTTTTAAGCTTGCAACTACCTCGGTATGAATAGGATGTGCAATAAATAAAATTGTTATGATAAAGGGTAGGAGAAGATTATACTTTTTTAGTATTTTTTTTAATAAAAAGAATAAAAATATGCCTGTCAAAGCATAGAGCAAAATATTAATCAAATGACTTATATGCGAATTTAGTCCAAAAAATTCATATTCTATTGCAAAACTGGTTTTTACAACAGGTCTGTAACCATAAGTTTGTCCTTGCCCTTCAGAATAACGTGTTGCAAAAATTTCAGGGATGCCCTGAATTCCCTTTTTAACTAATTGGTTTTTTTCTGTTGTTACAAAATCATCATCTAATGAGTATCCATTTTGTATTGTATTTCCATATAAGACAAATGTAAGAATTACAATAAATAATAAATAATGCCATATCTTATCTTTTTTAATAAGATTTTGACTTGGTTTAATAGTTTTTTTACTTGGCATTATCAAAAAATTTAAAGGACTATAAAGATTGCAAAAATTGTAAAGATTGTAATAAATTGAAAAAAAATGTTAAATTGCTATATAGAACGCTGATGACGCTGATTATTTATGATTTGTTATGATTTTTTTTGTATTTGAAAAAACTTTTTAATTTTAATTATTAATCTACGTTAATCATATTAAATCTGTGTCATCTACGTGCTATTATTTTTTCTTTTTTTTTGCTTTCAAAATTATTTCAATCTTTTAATCATTTCAACAATAAGTATTCCCAGTCATTTATCTTATTATAGCATTAATATTATTTTTAAAGCTATTGATAAGTTTATCCATTATCCTGTTTATTATTTTGTCAGTAAGTGTTTTTTCTGTGTCTTGAAAAGTAAAACTAATGGCATAAGATTTCTTGCCTTTTTCAATTTGTTTTGATGAATCACCTTTATAAATATCAAACAGGTTAACTTTTTTTAACAAATGATTTTCTGTTTGAAAAGCTAAATTTTTTATGTTCTCAAATTTAATATTTTCATCAATCAGCAGAGCTAAGTCGCGTCTTACTTCCGGGAATTTAGGCACTTCCTGATATTTTATCTCATTATGTTTTAAGAGTTTAATTACCAAATCCCAGTTAAATTCAGCATAATATACATTTTGTTTTATATCAAATTGGTTTAATATGGTCTTATTAACAGAGCCAAATTCTACAAGTTTTGACTTTAAAGAAAAATAAGTTAAAGCTTGTTCAAAAAATTTTGAATTATTATTTTTAATATCTAATTTTGAAATATTTACTCCACAACGTTTTAAGATATTATTAACAAAAAGTTTTAGATAATAAAAATTTACATCATCATTTGTATTCCATGTTTTATTTTGTTTTCTGCCACAAACAAATAAAGCGAGATGCTGAGCTTCTGAATATTGAGATAAAATATTGTTTTCTGATTTTTTTTCCTGATTAAACAAGTATGTATTGCCAAATTCATAGAGTTTTAAATCAAATTTTTTTCTGTTCTGATTATATCTTATTGTCTCTAATCCGCCAAAAAGCAAGGTCTGACGCATCACATTCAAATCTTTGCTTAAAGGGTTTAATAATTTGACATTATTTTTAATATTATAAGTTTCATTTTCCCCATAATAGTCAGATTTTGTAAGGGAATTATTTATAATTTCATTAAATCCATTATTAGTTAAAAAATCTGATATTATATTTTGAATTTTTTCTTTATCAGGTTTTAAACTATATGTTAAAGACATTTTTAATTCAGATGGGATTTCAATATTATTATATCCATATATTCTAAGTATTTCTTCTATAACATCAACTTCGCGTAATACATCAACTTTAAAACCAGGCACAGACAAGAGCAAGCCATCACTATTTTCAGATATAATGCTCATTTCCAATGACTTAACAATATTTTTTATTATATTTCTTTCAATAGATTTGCCAATTAATTTATCAACATTATGATAGGATACATTTATTTTTTGATTTTCAACAAGTGTAGGATAAACATCTATGATATTTGAATATATATTTCCTTTTGCTATTTCTTTTATAAGCATACCAGCTCTTTTAAGAGCATAGACAGTTATATTAGGGTCTGTTCCTCTTTCAAAACGGAAAGATGCTTCTGTTTGCAGGTTATGGGCTTTTGACGTTTTACGTATTGTAGCAGAGTCAAAACAGGCACTTTCTAAAAAGATATTTTTTGTTTCATAAGTTATACCTGACTCTTCTCCACCAAAGACACCGGCAATACACATAGGTTCTTTTTCATTGCAAATCATTAAGTCATCTTTAGAAAGTTTTCTTTGGATACCATCAAGAGTCGTAAATTTATAGCCATCATATAATTTTTTTATTATTACTTTATTTCCTTTGATTTTATCAGCATCAAAAGCATGCAAAGCTTGTCCTGTTTCAAGCATAACAAAGTTAGTTATGTCAACAATATTGTTAACAGGACGTATTTCAACAGCATTTAAATAATTTTTTAACCATGATGGTGATTCTTTAACTTTTACATCAGAGATAGTAAGTCCGGAATAACGTGGACATGCTTTTTTGTCCTCAATAATAACATCAATTATTTTGTTAGTTTGTTTTGAAGGAGCAATTTTAAAATTGTCAACACAAGGTTTGTCTAATTTAACATTATCATTTTTGTAAAGATTTTCAGTGAGTTTCAGACAGTTAATAACAGCAAATATATCCCGTGCTACTCCAAAGTGGGAGATAGCATCAGTTCTGTTAGGTGTAAGGTCTATATCAAAAACAATATCTTCTTTAATGTTAAAATATTCTTTTGCAGGTGTCCCTGATTTTGCTGTTTTGTTTAGAACCATAATACCGTCGTGAGAATTTCCTAATCCTAATTCATCTTCTGCACATATCATTCCTTCTGATATTTCGCCTCTTAATTTTGATTTTTTAACTTTAAAAGATTTATCTTTATAATATAGAGTTGCTCCAATTGTAGCTACAGGGACTTTTTGTCCTACATCTAAATTAGATGCACCACAAACTATATGTAACAGGTCTTCTTCTCCAATATCAACAGTTGCAATGCTTAATTTATCAGCATTGGGATGTTTTTCTTTTGTTTTTACTTCGCCGATAACTATACCTTGTAATCCGCCTTTGACAGATTGATATTCTTTAAATCCTGTTACTTCCAGTCCGCAGTCAGTAAGGATAGAAGATAATTTTGCAGGTTCTATATCTATGTTAATATATTGTTTTAACCAGTTGTAAGATATTTTCATTGAATTGTTTTTGTATTATATTATTTGTAGAATTATAATCATTCCCTTGTGTGAACCTACGGGTTAACCCGTAGGTTTATGGATATTTCATATGTTTTTTGTTTTTTATTAATACATCAATATTTTTAACAGAATTGGATTCTAATACACCATTGTAGAGACGAGACGCGTCTCGTCTCTACTATCTTTGGTCATGGATATTTTATTTTAAAGAACAAAAATAACTTTTTACTAACTAATCAGTCCCCAATTTGTTTTATTTTTAAACAGGAATTTAAAATTGTCTGCTATTGGTATATTATCTTTTTTTTGCAGTTCAGGGTCATTATCAAGAAGCTTTTTTGCTGTATTTCTCGCAGTTTTCAATATTTTTTCATCCTGAACAAGATTTGCTAATTTCAGATTAAAGATTCCACTTTGTTTGGTTCCTTCCATTTCGCCGGGTCCTCTTAGTTTAAGGTCGGTCTCAGCAATTTCAAAGCCGTCTGATGTTCTTACCATTGTATTTATTCTTTCTCTTGCATCAGAAGATAGTTTATAGTCCGTCATTAAGATGCAATGAGATTGGTCTGCTCCTCTTCCGATTCTTCCCCGTAATTGATGTAGCTGTGATAAGCCAAAACGTTCGGCATTTTCAATTATCATCACAGAAGCATTATGTATATCAATACCTACTTCAATTACAGTAGTAGAGACCAGTATCTGTTTCTCATTTTTTATAAAATGTTGTATTTCACTGTCCTTATCTTCTTGTTTCATTCTACCATGTAGCATGCCAACCTTATATTTTTGTTGAGGAAATTCTCTGACAATATTTTCATATCCATCTGTTAAATTTTTCAGGTCTATTTTCTCTGATTCTTCAATTAGAGGATAGACAACATAAACCTGTCGTCCTTGTTTTATCTGCTCTTTCATAAAACCAAACACTCTAAATCTTTTACTTTCAAATAAATGATATGTTTTTATAGATTTTCTGCCCGGTGGCAATTCATCAATAACAGATATGTCAAGATCGCCATACAGAGTCATTGCAAGAGTTCTTGGTATAGGTGTTGCTGTCATAACTAATATATGAGGATAGATAACATTTTTTGTCCATAATTTAGCTCTTTGAGCTACGCCAAATTTATGTTGTTCGTCAATAACAACAAGACCGAGATTTTTAAATTTAACTTTATCTTCAATTAATGCGTGTGTTCCTATTAATATTTGTAAATTACCATTAATTAGATTTTCATAAATGTTTTTTCTTTGTGAGGTCTTTGTTGAGCTGGTAAGTAAGTCCGTTTTTATATCAAGTCCATATAGCATTTGGGTTATAGTTTGAAAGTGTTGATTTGCAAGCACTTCGGTAGGTGCCATTAAGCATGTCTGGCAATTATTATCCAATGCAATAAGCATACTCATCAGGGCTACAAGGGTCTTGCCGCTTCCTACATCGCCTTGCAACAGGCGATTCATTTGTCTGCCAGAGCCAACATCAATACGAATTTCTCGTATTACTTTTTTTTGTGCATTAGTTAATTCAAAAGGAATATTTTTTTTATAAAATTGATTAAAGTAATTACCAACAACAGAGAATTTATGTCCCTGTATTTTTTTTATCCTAATATTTCTTTGTCTTAGTATTTTTAGTTGTCCAAAGAAAAGTTCTTCAAATTTTAATCTTAATATAGATTTTTCTATCATATAATTATCCTGAGGAAAATGTATATTAATGAGAGCTTGTTCTAATGATATAAGATTTAGGGTTTTAATTATTTCGTTTGACAGAGTTTCGTATATATTACCTTGTGCAGATAAAATTAAAGTCCTCATCAGTTTGCTGATTCCTTTACTGTTCAGTCCTTTTGATTTTAATTTTTCCGAAGAGTTGTAAAATGCCTGTAAGTTGGAAATGATTCCTGTCTCTTGTTCTGATGCAATGTCTATTTCAGGATGTGGTATATTATATCTTCCATTAAAAATATTAATTTTTCCAAAGACAATATATTCAACATCAGGGCTAATTTTATCTTTAATCCATTTTATTCCGCGAAACCATACTAATTCTATTTTTCCTGTTTCATCTTCCAAGTCAGCTGTTAATCTTGCTGATTTGCGTTCTCCTGTTTGATATAAATTTTTTATTTTGCCACGTATTTGGACATAAGAGGAATTAATATTTATTTCTTTTATTTTATAAAATATGCTTCTGTCTATATATCTGAAAGGATAATATGTAATTAAGTCATAAAAGTTAAAAATGTTTAGCTCTTTATTTAAAAGCTCTGCGCGTTTAGGTCCAACGTGTTTCAAATATTTAACAGGTGTTTTAAGAAAGCTGTAAGACATTATAAAAGATTAACAGATTGAAAAATTAAAAAAGTCCATAAAGTTAAATATTATATATAATTCTAAAATTTTACTATTTATATTCAAAAATATAAAAATTTTTGATATTAGGAATAAAGTAAAAAAAAAGCCCCCTTTTTGAGGGAGCTTTTTTATGAAAAATAATATTTGTTAATATTCCCATAGGTCGTGTTCAATGATACGTATATCTTCTGTTATTTTTTCAGATTCAAGAAGAGCATCTAATCCCTGAGCATATTCGCTGATTCTTCTGTCATAGACATTTTGTTCTTTGTAGATATAACTTCCAAACAATCTTTTCATAAACAAATCATCAAAACTCATTCTTTTTGCATCGTTATGTCTGTTATAGACCTCACTTTTGGCAAGGATAGTTCTTACTTCCGGAAAATATACCCAGAATAAAGGTTTATATCCTCTAAATTCTCCGTTATCATCAAAATCCTCAAGTACAGGACAAATACCTAATATTCTTACATCTAATACAGAGCGTTTTTTATCAAAAAACCAGTCCTCTTTTAATCTTACTTGTTTTACAAGTGAAGGCTCAAATTCTTTAATAATAATAGTATCATAATAATCGTATGGAGGTTCTATTCTTTGTAATGTTACAGAGTCCACAGAACTTAATGTTTTGGATAATTCTTCATAAGTTAATGGTGTTAAAAATTCATCATTTTCTATGTCATAAGGAGAAATAGTTCCTTCTTTTAAAGCTATCATTATAACAGACATAAAACTTTTTCTGTCTTTTTGAGGGCTTTCCGGATAGTAAAAAGGATGATTAATTTTTTCTCTTAAATCTAATGTTCTCCAAATTCTTTTAGACCACATTACATCAGCTTCTCCTATATTAGGATATGGTATTGGTTCCCTGTTAATTGTATGAATTTTATCATATACACCATCTTTTGGTGGACTATCAAGAACCTGTGAATAAGAAATCTTATTACACAATATTGGACTTAAAAATAATATTAGAAATAATATTTTTTTCATTTTATATTCCTCCTTAATTTAATTAGGTATGTCATATTTTTATTTTAGAACTGTATTTTATATTATTTTAAGGTTAATTGATGCTAATTTACGGGTAGTGCCATCTGGACCTTTAGCTTTAATGTCTTCAATATATACTTTTTGACCTCTTTTTGTGTTTTTTATCATTGATTTTACTTTGGACGAAAGTCTGTTACCGTTTACTTTTGTTTCAATTAAATCGCCTCCTATAGTTGTTGTGAAAGAAAAAGAAGTAATTCTAAAGTTCAGGTCAAAATCAAAATTTACCATACGTGGTATTATTCCACCTGCAGCCAGTAAAGTGCTTCTGTTTATATTACCACCGTTTGTGCCTCCTATAAAAGCGACAGGGTCAGGCACTCTTTTAACACGAAATTCTGCAGATCCCATAGATTTTGTTTTTCCTACTCCAAAGTCAGCGCTAACGTGTATAATTGCTTTTTTAGAACTTGTTGGCACTCTTACAATCCAATCTGCACCTTGACGTCTTAAAGTGCCACCTGCACAGGAAGGTTTTATCTTATCAGAAGCCACACCGGGAACAGATATAGATACAGGATTGTCAACACCAATATAGAATACATTCATTTTAGTAGCTGATACGGTTATGGATGGTTTTGCTACAATATATTCACTTTTAAAATGGTAAGGTTTTACTGTGCCATCAGGAGATTTAATATTAATAACACCTGCATATTTATGTTCTCCAATAGAACCAGCATCAACTTCATATTTAACTACTCCTTCATAAGCAGTATCAATTTTAAAAGCATTTTCATAATCTCCTTTTAACAGGGTATCAGCATTTGTTTTAATTAATACACTGGGTACTTGTGTTGTACTATATGCAGCAACAAATATATCTGCTGAGTATTTTTCTCCCTGCAATATATAATTGGATACAGGAATAACTTTTGCTCCAATTTTATCAAATTTAAAGTCCTTTGCACTTATTTTACCTATTAATTTAGTAACTATTGCTGTCTCGGCATTATATATTTCATTAATCATTCTGTTAAGCATTACTATATCAGCAACTACAACAGAACGATAAAAAGTATTCGTTTCCCAGTTTTGTATTTGTCCTGCGTGTTCATTGTAAGCATCTTCTGTTGGCATTCCGAGATGAATATCTTCTCTGTCTTTAGGGTCTAAAAGATTGAGCATATCTTTTTTATACTGGTTTATTCTTTTTTTTATTTCAGTACCAGCTCCACCTTCAGCATTTGAAGAAGGAAGTAATATTTCCATTGGCTTATCATAATCATCTTTTTTAAATGTTGCATTATTTAAATTTAATGTATCAGCTATTTTATATTCTTTTGTATTTCTGTCAGCATCTGACAGTTTATATGTGTTTCCGGAAAAATCTCCTAACTTTACACCATATTCACAAATTACAACTATTGATGCTCTAACATCTTTTATATAGTTAATTAAATCCTGAGAATATTTTTTGGCTTTTATTGCTTTATTATAGAATGGTGTAACTTTTACTTTATCAACAGCCAGTTTTGCCTCAAATTCTGAATATAAAGATTCACTTTTTTTTTCATAATTTTCATTTGTAATTACTAATCCCTCATTAACAGTAGTAAAAGCATTAAGAATTTCTACAGATACATTTAAGGCAAGCAAAGCTGTATAAACTAAATACATCATTGCAATCATTTTTTGTCTCGGGGTCTCTTCGCAATTTTTAACAGACATATTAAATTAAGTTTTAGTTATAATAATGTTGAAATTTTAAGTTTATTAGTTTTATCTATTAACGTTCATTGCTGAAAGCATATTTCCATAAACATTATTGAGGTCAGATATATTTTTAGATAACATATCTGAAACTTCTTTATATTTAACTGTACTTTCGGCAGATTCGTTAAGATTTGATACAAAATCTTCTATACTTTTCTGTAATTTATTTGTTGATTGCATTTGTTCATTTGATCCTTGCAGTTGTAATTCATAAGCTGCATTCAGAGCAGATAAGTTTTTTGAGATAAGTTGAAGATTTTCAATATAATCACTACCATCTATTTTAGAAAAGTCAAGAGCATCAGCAGATTTTGTTAAAGCATCAGCAGATTTTGTATATTTTTCAACAAAATTATTGGCAGAGTTTGTTACTGCTTTAATACTGCCGGCATATTCTTCAAATAAATCAATATTATTATTTAAAGCATCAAATGTTTTCTTATAAGAACCTGATAGTTCATTAGCTGATTCTGAAGCAATTTTGATACTATTAATATAGTCATCAGATGCTCCGGCATTTTTATTTAAGTTGTCAGCAGTTTTCTTATATGAGTTAGTCAGTTCTCCTATAGATTCAGAAGCTAAATTCAAATTATTAGTATATCCGTTTGATGCCATTGCTGCGTTAGAGATATCTGACATTTTTTTTGCGTTTTCGCCTAAATTTCTCATACCTTGTCCAAGTGTTTCTATTAGATCAGGCCCTATTTTTGCATCTGCCAGCATTTGATCAAGGGATACGGGTTTCTTTTCTTCTTCCTTTTTTTTCTTTTTACCAGTGTCTTCAAGTCCGGCAAATTCAGGATATACCAAGCTCCAGTCATAGTCCACATGTAATGGTTCAAAAGCAGATACAAAAAAGATGAGTGATTCAGTACTCATTCCACCGATAAGCAAAGCACCTGCTCCTGGATAGTGCTGGATTTTAAATAAAGCTCCCAATATAACTAATGAAGCCCCCCAGCCATAAAGAAAACCTGTAAATCTTTGAAATTCTTTGGTTTGTAAAATAGATAGTATATTCATAATTTAGATTAAGTTAAGTTAATAATTAGATTAATTTATTTTGTAAGAAAATTTTTATTGATTATTTTATTTATTCATTTTTTGCTTTTTAATAATTAATATACATTAGAGGAAGCAGGTCCATCACCTTTAGCTCGTCCAAGGTAAGTTTGTACACATCTGAATCCTATATAGCATCTTGCTGTATCCTGATATTCAAAGTCGCGGGTACTAACCTGCATAAAAAATCCTATATCTTTCCATGAGCCACCTCTGATAACTTTTCTTTTTAGAACTGATGGGTCATTTTCTTTGGCATCATAAGTATAATCCATATTTAAGTCGTGTGCAAAGTTATATGCTGATTCATCATAAGCGTTACTAGTCCATTCAGCAACATTTCCTGCCATATCATACAATCCAAAGTCATTAGGAGCATAATGGGCTACTATTAAAGTTTGTATTCCACCATCATCAAGATAGTTACCTCTTAGAGGTTTATAATTACCAAGGAAGCAACCATCACTATTTCTTATATAAGGTCCACCCCATGGATATGGACTTAGGTTCAGTCCTCCACGTGCAGCCCATTCCCATTCTGATTCAGTAGGTAATCGGAATCTATTTATTATAGTTTGTCCTTTACTTTTAAGATAATTATTCATTAGTTGTGTTCTCCATATACAAAAAGCTCTTGCTTGTCTCCAGTTAACACCTACTACAGGATAATTATCATAAGCCGGATGCCAAAAATACTGTTCTGTCATTGGCTCATTAAATGAATAAGTAAAATCATGTATCCATGCTAATGTATCAGGATATATATTAATAATATCTTTAAGAATAAACACAGACCTATCTTTTTTTCCTTGGACACGGCTTGATGATTTTGCTGCTGTGTTTAAGTCAATCCAGTAATATTCATAATTTAATTTTCTGGTATCTATTTCTTTTACTCTGTAGAATCTTTCATGTTCAGGCAGAAACATTTCTTCTAAAGCAGTTCTTTCATCTTCATCAAGGTCATCCCAATAGATTCTTTCTTTCCAGTTGATATATGGCGGATCAAGTTCTTCGCCATATTCATTTTCTGAGATTAGATGGTCTTCATCTCCTTCTCCTAATAATCTGTGAGCTATAGAGTCCCTAACCCAAAATACAAATTGTCTATACTCATTATTTGTTATTTCAGTTTCATCCATATAGAATGCTTGTAAAGTAACTGTCTTTGATTGAGCAATTTGTGAATATGGCACATCTTGATCACTAACACCCATATTATATGACCCTGGTCGTATAAATAGCATACCAAAAGGATCGGGCTGATACCATGGCTCACGGTCCTGAACACCGGTAAGTTCTCCTGTCCCTGAATATTCACAGCTATATAATAATGATAATAAAACTAATATTACTAATATATATATATATTTTTTCATAATAACTCCTATTTTAAAATTAAAATGGTTTTTTTATAATTGTAAAATACTTTAACGAGATTTTAAATATATTGTTACATAGTTAATGTTTTTATTTATAAAAATCTTACATTTTTATAACTTTGTGGTAAGTGTTCTACTTCAATTTTAAAGCAATATCCTATCATTATTTCATGGCTACCGCTGCTACGTTTATTAGATCCTATAGCAGAAGTAGTAATATCATAAGCATATCCAATTTTTAAGTTTTCATACGGACCACTGGTAAACGGTTTTAAACCTAATAGTATTACAATAGCATCCTGGTTTCTATAAGTAACGCCTCCCCAAAATCTATTGTTATATTCTAACAAAGTGTTTATATCAAATTGTATCACTGCTCCATCTGATTTTAGTAATATAGAAGGTATTAGTTTAAAAGAAGGGTTTGGAGGAAGAAGATAGTAATATCCTGCTGTAACATAGTAATGTCTTTTAAGAGTAACATTTGCCAGATCAGCTCCAAAAGCTGTTTTTGCTTCTGATAACTGAGAAGATGATATTCCAAAGTATAGTTTGTTAGGGATATCGTAGAATGCACCAAAAGAGAAGTCAGTAATCATAGCTTTTTCTTTACTGCCACTTTGGAGAACATAGTCATTAGGTTCAATAGGTTTGAATTTATCAAAATCAATTTCTTTGTTTAAAAATTTGGCTTCAAGACCTAATCCTAATTTTCCTGGTCCTATATGTAAATGATATGCATAATTTAGTTTTAAGATTGTATTTTTTTCAAAACCAAGTTTATCTTGCATAAGAGTTAAGCCAAGTCCTCCACGCAGCAAGTTAACAGGTGCATCTATTGATATAAGGAATGTTTGAGGAGCTCCTTTATTACCATCAGCATCTTCAAAGCCCACCCATTGCTGTCGGACAATACCTGTAGCACATATAGCTCCTTTAATTCCTGTATATCCTGGATTTATAGCCATATTATTGAACATGTTATGGCTGATTTGTGGCTCTTGTTGTGCTGATACAACGCCACTAATCATTAGGAATAGTATTAAAATAACATTTTTTTTCATAGTTATATCTATTTTATATTCAAAAATTACGGTAAAATTAAAAAAAAAAAATTAAAATTGACAAATAATAATTAATAAATATTTTAAAAATAATAATTTATTAAATTATCATTAATCAAATTTGTTATTATTTACTTGCTTATACCTGATTTTTTTATAAAAAGTTTCGGTTAAAAATATTTTTTTTAGTTATTAGGTGCAAATATAAAAAAGTATTTTTAAAAACAATATAAAAATCTTATAAAAATTACATTAATTTTTGATAACCTTTCCACCATCTATCAGGAATCTCTTGTTTACAGGCAGTTTGGTAGTCGTTATAAGAGCAAGGAATAAGATAATGTCGTTTATATTTTAGTTTAAGATTTACAGGGCAGGGAATTTCCATCCACCATCTATTACTTTTTTTACTTTTATAGAAAATAATTTCATGTTGTTGATTTTTAAAAGTAACTAAATATTTAATGTAGTTATCTTTTTCTTTATAAGGGAAGTCATTTTTACGATTATAATAGCCATCAATAAAATACCATATCATTTGAGCCAAGAGGTTAGCTGTCTGTTCTTGATTGTCTATATCAGGATTCATTTCATAGAATCCAATAGAAGTAAGTTTATCGCTTATTCCTGCATATCTTATAATCTGACAAGCTTCTTCTCCATAAAAACCGTTAACAGATGCATTTTTATTTCCTGGTGCATCAGATTGTTTTATTGCTGATATATCAAAGCTAAGCATGTCGGCATTGCGTATAATTGGTTCTATCTCTTTTATATTATTTCTGACTATTCCAAGGCGATAGGTATCAAAATATAAATTTTTCATTAGTTCTATTGCCTTTTGGTCAACAAAGTAAGTTTGGTATCCAATATTTGTGTAGTTAAACAGATAATTTGGTTGATGCAAGATGATTTTACTTAGGTATGAATGAGAATCTATTTCCTGTTCTGTTGTGCCTAAATCAAAACATGGGTCAATTTGTACTATATTAATTATTTGTCCAAGATTTTCGTAGGCACAGTAATTTGCATAAGTTAAGTCCTGGCTGCCGCCGATAATTACAGGTAAAATATTATTTTTTATTAGTTCAGCTATAACATAACTAACAGCAAAGTAAGTATCCTCAATAGTAAAGCCCTTTTTTATATTACCTATGTCAGCTATTTTTATTGAATATTCTCCCGGATAAAGTTTATATAATTTATCTCTTATATATTTTGGAGCTAAAGCACATCCTTTATTATTAACTGCTTTTCTGTCTTCATTAATGCCAATTAGTGCTATATCAACGTCTTCAATGTCAGGGAATTTATCTTGTTTAGTATAAGATTTAATGATATCGCCTAATCTTTTTGAATGAATATCGTCATAATATTCAAGGTTTTCTATATCAACAGGTTCAAGATATGTAGCAATATCCATTTTTTTTTTGTTTAGTTATTTTTTTTCTTTTTAAAATTATGTTGAACGGTTTTTTTATTGTTTGATATTTCTTTAGTTATTTTAAGACATTCTGATAGAGTTAGAGTTTTAGGGTCTTTATCTTTTGGTATTTTATAATTTTTCTTTTCAAAAGAGATATATGCACCATATTTACCATTTAAGATTTTAATATTTTTATTTTCTTCAAATTCTTTTATAATTTTTTTTCTGTTTTTTTCTTTTTTTTCTTCAATTATTTCAATGGCTCTTTGTTCAGATATAGTCATAGGGTCATCATTTTTGGTTAATGAATAAAAATCTGATTTATGCTTAACATAAGGGCCAAATCGTCCGATAGCAGCAATAATTTCATTTTCTTCGTATTTACCAACAGTGCGAGGTAGCTTGAACAGGTTGAGTGCCTCTTCTATTGTTATTGTTTCAATGCTTTGTCCTTTTCTTAAGCTGGCAAATTTAGGTTTTTTGTCATCTTTATTTTCGCCTATTTGTACAAGAGGTCCAAACCTGCCAATTCTTGTAATAATTTTTTCTCCTGTTTCAGGGTCTTTTCCAAGCAATCTTTCGCCACTAATTCTTTCTGTGGTTTCCAGAGCATCTTCAACTTGTTTATGAAAGGGCTTATAAAATTTACTTATAGTTTTGTTCCATATTTTTTTTCCTTGTGCTATTTCATCAAATTCTTTTTCTACATTAGCAGTAAAATTATAATCAAGGATATTTTTAAAATGTTCAACAAGAAAGCTGTTTACAACGATTCCTATATCAGTAGGGAATAATTTTGATTTTTCATATCCGATATTTTCTGTTTTAATTTCTTCTTTAATTTTATCATTTATTAATGTGATATAGATATAGTTTCTTGTTATACTTTCTCTTGTTTCATTTACAACATATCCTCTTTTTTGTATTGTAGATATTGTTGGAGCATAAGTTGAAGGTCGTCCAATGCCAAGTTCTTCCATCTTTTTAACAAGGCTAGCTTCTGTATATCTTGGTTGATGTTGAGTAAATTTTTCTATAGCATTTATTTCTTTAGAAATCAGTTTATCTCCTATTGCTACAGGTGGCAACATTTTATTTTGTATATCATTTTCCGTATTGTCTGATTCCATATAAACCTTAAGAAATCCATCAAATTTTAGTATTTCTCCTTTAGCTATAAACTTTTCTTTTATAGAATTAGCTTCAATAGTTACATTGGTTTTTTCTAGAAGGGCTTCGCTCATTTGGGATGCTATAGCTCTTTTCCATATCAGAGCATATAATTTTTTTTGATTATCATCTTTACCTGTATTATGAATATTTATATAAGTCGGACGTATAGCTTCATGAGCTTCCTGAGCGCCTTTGATTTTTGTTGAATATTTGCGAATATTTACATATTTTGTTCCGTAAATATTAGATATTTCTTTTTTTGCCATTGATAATGCTAAATTTGATAAATTAACAGAATCGGTTCTCATATATGTTATTTTTCCTGATTCGTAGAGTTGCTGAGCTATTAGCATTGTTTTAGAGACAGAAAATCCAAGTTTTCTACTTGCTTCCTGTTGCAGTGTTGAAGTAGTAAAAGGTGGCGCAGGTGATTTTTTTGTTGATTTTTTTTCAATGTTTTTGATAAAAAAATTAGCAGAAATACATTTTTTAAGAAAATCTGTTGCATGATCTTTTGTTTTAAACCGTTGTGATAATTCTGCTTTTATCTCATTATTGTTAGTTTGTTTAGGTAAACTATCTTTTTTAAAGATTGCAATTATTTTATATGATGATGTTGACTTAAAAGAGTTTATTTCTTTTTCTCTTTCAACAATCAATCGGACAGCAACAGATTGTACGCGTCCTGCTGATAAGGAAGGTTTTATTTTTTTCCATAATACAGGTGATAGTTCAAAGCCAACTAATCTATCTAATACTCTTCGGGCTTGTTGTGCATCAACGAGTTTTTTGTCAATTTTTCTAGGGTTATTGATTGCATCTAATATTGCTGTTTTTGTTATTTCGTGGAAAACAATTCTTTTGGTTTTATTTTCTTTTAATTTTAGAGCTTCAACAAGATGCCATGAAATGGCTTCTCCTTCTCTGTCTTCATCAGAAGCAAGCCAGACCATATCAGATTCTTTTGCGAATTTTTTTAGTTCATTTACAATTTTGGTTTTGTCAGCAGGTATTTCATAAGATGGTGTAAAATTGTTTTCTATATCAACACCTAAATTTTTTTTAGATAAATCTCTTATATGTCCAAAACTGGATTTTATTAAGAAATCTTTGCTTAAAAATCCTTTAATTGTCTTTGCTTTTGTTGGGGATTCAACGATAACGAGATTCTTTGCCATTTTTATAAGTTTGTGTTTAAAAATTAAGAGTAAAAATACTGCAAAGAAAAAAAAAATAATTAAATTTAACGATTCTATATTTTAATTAAAAAAAATTTTAAGTCATTTATGTAATTTATGAGCAAAAAAAATGATATTTTTGATTTTTTTTATAAATTTATAGTTCTAATTATAGAATTAAGTGAATACTAAAAAACGATTATATATAGAGACGTATGGTTGTCAGATGAATTTTTCTGATAGTGAGATAGTGGCTTCAATTATGAATGATAATGGTTTTGAAATCATAGAGGATATTTCTTTGTCTGATGTTATATTTATTAATACTTGTTCTATAAGGGATAAAGCTGAACAAAGGGTAAAAAATCGTTTACAGGAGTTTAAATTTTTAAAAAAAAAGAAAAAAGATTTAATTATAGGAGTTATAGGATGCATGGCAGAAAAACTTAATACAAAATTTTTTGAATATGATTGTATTGATTTAGTTGCTGGTCCTGATTCTTATCGTGATTTACCTAATCTTATAAAAGAAGCAGAGAACAGACAAAAAGCGATTAATATAACATTATCAAAAGAGGAGACATATTCAAATATTATTCCTTTTCGTTTTAATACTAATAATGTATCTGCTTTTATTTCAATAATGAGAGGATGCAAAAATTTTTGCACATATTGTGTTGTGCCTTATACTCGTGGCAGGGAAAGAAGCAGAGATGCAGAGTCAATAATTAATGAAGCAAAAAATTTATTTGATGAGGGATATAAAGAAGTAACTTTACTTGGACAAAATGTAAATTCTTATAGGTGGAGATTAAAAGATGAGGATATTAATTTTGCTAATCTTATTGAAAGGGTAGCTTTGGTTAGTCCTTCTTTACGGGTAAGGTTTACAACTTCAAATCCTAAAGATATATCTGATGAGTTACTTTATAATATTGCTAAATATGATAATATTTGTAAGTCAATACATCTGCCTGTTCAGTCAGGGAGTAATAGTGTGCTTAAAAAAATGCACAGAGGATATACGCGGGAATGGTATATGGATAGAATAGAGGCAATAAAAAGGATTATTCCTGATTGCACAATATCTACTGATATTATTACCGGATTTTGTGGAGAGACAGAAGAAGATCATAAAGAAACCCTTTCACTTATGAATGAAGTTGGATATTTTTATGCTTATATGTTTAAATATTCAGAACGTCAAGGCACTATTGCATATAAATTATTTGAAAATGATGTTCCGGAACAAATAAAAAAAAGACGATTGCAAGAGATAATTAATCTTCAGCAAAAACTTTCTTTTAACAGTAATTTAAAAGATGTAAATAAAGTTTACAAAGTTCTTATTGATAGTGCTTCAAAACGTTCGGATGAATATTTATCAGGTAGAAACAGTCAAAATAAAGTGATTGTTTTTCCTGAAAAAGGTTACAAAATTGGTGATTATGCTGATATAAAAGTAATTAAATGTACTTCTGCTACATTAATAGGTGAAGTTGTTTGATAAATAGTAACCGTTCACAGCTCATTATTTTATAACTGTTTGTATCATTAAACATATATT
>CAZZDX010000006.1:0-26549 GCA_964653185.1 uncultured Bacteroidales bacterium | reverse complement strand
TATGGAAAACTCTGAAAATCTTGATGCGAATGAATTAATAGAAGTCCCCTTAAGAGCTATTTAGAAGGAAAAATATAATGGAAAAAGAAAATATCATATTAGTTGGAGGTGGAGGACACTGTAAATCCTGTATAGATGTTATTGAACAGGAAAATAGTTTTTCAATTGTAGGAATTGTTGATATATCTGAAAAATTAGGTAAAAAAACAAACAGGAGAATTAGCGTCTTATTTAGATGAGATAAGGCTAAATTTCATTTTGAGGTGCTGGGTGGTTTTAAATCATTTTAGTATTTTAAAAAATCTAATTATTGTTGTTGTTTTTTGATTTTTGAAATGGGAAATAACTCTTTAAAAGCCTTGTGGAAAGGGAGTTATTCTCATTTCAAAAATAATTTATCAAAGCAAGGTTGTATCATAACACAGACATTCAATTTATGAATATTTTATACCAGCACCTCAAAATAAGAAACTACTTGAGATAACTAATTGAAATGTTTCACAATATTATTTTTAAATTTGCAAAATTTATAAATACATAAAAATTACACAAAAAATGACAGATAAAACAAAAATATTATGCTTCTTAGATAATGATTACGGTAGAGACGTTGAAATATTAATGCCTGTTATATATTTTGCTGAAAAACATCTTAATTGTAATATTGAATTGGCTTTTATTTGGGAAATACATAAAATATATACAAAAAAACCTGATTTGGTGCTATTATCTAATACCGTTGGGTCTGCTTTGCATTTTAAAATTTCAAAATATGCTTATGAAAACCACATTAAAGTTTTTGCCTTAATATCTGAGGGTAATTATAGAACAGATGGAACTTTTGATTATTGGGGACATAATACAGACAAAATGTATTATCAAGAATATATTTGTCATTGGTCAGAAAGAACATGCAATTTTTTAAAAAAAGAAATTCCTCAATATAAAGACAAAATGGTTGTTACAGGAGCTACAGGATTTGATAGATATTCTATTTATAACTTTATTTCAAAAAAAGAATATCTAAAAAATAAAGGACTATCACAATATAAAAAAGTAATTGGCTATGCAGGATGGAGCTTTGGAAAAATGTACTATAAACAAGGAAGAAAAAATATAAATTTTATATTTAAAAATCCTAATACTACAATAGAGTGGATGGAAAAACAAATGTATAAAGTAGGAGATATATTACGAAAAACTATAGAAAACAACCCCGATATACTATTTATACTTAAGAGACATCCTAATGAAACTAATGAATCTATAACAAAACCAGTAATGAATGAAATGATACGTCTAAAAGATTATCCTAACGTATTATATATTACTGAAAACGAAAATATACACGATCTTATCAATATTTCAGATATTTGGATGGCTTTTGAATCAACTACTACAATGGAAGCATGGTTGCTCAATAAAAAACATACGATACTCATTAATCCTGATACTAACTTTAACAGAGATAAATTATATCAAGGATCTTTAATTGTTCATAATTCACAAGAATTACAAAGAGCAATTGATGAATTTTATAAAAAAGGAGAAATACCCGCTTTTAATACCAAAGAAAAAATTAAAATGAGAAAACAACTAATCTTTGAAACCATTGAATATGATGACGGATTAAATCACCTTAGAACTGGCTATTATTTAAAAAAAGTTATAGATAATATACAACCAAATAATAACAAAAAAATTAGATTCCATCTAAAATATTTTATAAGATATGCACTAGTATATATAGGTAAATATTTCTATAATAAAAAATTATTCCTGAAATTACCTAAATTTAGGAAAACTGTATGGATATTTGAAAGATTTGAATTCAAAAAATTTTGGATATTAAAAGAAAAATACTATAAATATTTAGACGAATTTTATAAAAAAAATTCTCTTAATGAAAAAATAAAACAAAAAGAATTTTGGGAAAAATTAATCAATCAAAAATATTAATTTTGAAGATTAATAGTTTTGTTTTTTTTTAATAAAATAAGATAATAAATTTAATAATACATGTAAAATAATGCCAACATCAAATTTAGATATAAACAATAAATCGGTTTTAATAACCGGAGGAACAGGTTCTTTCGGGAAAAAATTCACCGAAATAATTTTAAATAGATATCCGAAAATAAAAAGGCTTGTGATATATTCAAGAGATGAATTAAAGCAATTAGAGATGGCACAAGTATTCTCAAAAGATAAGTATCCGGCTATAAGATATTTCTTGGGAGATGTTAGAGATTACCCGCGTTTTAAACGCGCATGCGAAGGAATTGATATTATTATACATGCAGCGGCGTTAAAGCAAGTCCCTGCTGCAGAATATAATCCCGAAGAATTTGTTAAAACAAATATAGGTGGTGCTCAAAATATTATTGATGCAGCAATATCTACTAATGTTAAAATTGTTGTTGCATTATCAACCGATAAAGCTGCAGCTCCAATAAATTTATATGGTGCTACGAAATTAGTTTCCGATAAATTATTTATTGCAGCTAATAACATAAAAGGAAGTCGTGATTTGCGATTTTCTGCCGTTAGATACGGGAATGTTATGGGTTCAAGGGGTTCTGTAATACCATTTTTTATAAAAAAAAGAGAAGAAGGCGTTCTTCCTGTCACACATAAAGACATGACACGTTTTAATATTTCGTTAGAAGATAGTGTTGAAATGGTGTTTTATGCAATTAAAAATGCAATTGGTGGCGAAATTTTTGTACCTAAAATTCCTTCTTATAAAATAGAAACCGTTGCAAAAGCAATTTCTCCTTCAGCAAAATTAGAATATGTTGGTATTCGTGCAGGTGAAAAATTACATGAAGAAATGATTACAGAGAGTGATTCTTTCTATACAATAGAGTTTGATAAATATTATGTCATATTACCATCATACACAGATATGGATAAATATATAAAGCATTATAATGCAGTAAAAGTAAAACCCGGATTTAAATATAACTCAGGCACTAATACTGAATGGATTAGTGTTGATGAAATGAGAAAACTTTTAGTTACGTATGTAGATAAAGATTTTAAACCATTATAATTATGAAATCAATATCATACGGAAGACAAAGTATAACACAAGAAGATATTGATGCTGTTGTAGGTGTTTTACATTCGGATTTTCTTACTCAAGGTCCAAAAATAAAAGAGTTTGAGAATGCTTTTGCTCAATATGTACACGCAAAATATGCAGTAGCAGTAAGTAATGGAACATTAGCATTACATCTTTGCATGTTGGCAAAAGGAGTTAAGCAGGGAGATAAGATAATTACAACACCAATTACTTTTGCAGCAAGTGCTAATTCTGTTCTTTATTGTGGAGGAGAGGTTGACTTTGTTGATATTGACAAAAACACCTTTCTTATCGATTTAGATAAACTTGAAGAAAAACTTGCTTCTTCTGAGAAAGGAACATATAAGGGAGTGGTGCCTGTTGATTTAGCAGGATATCCCGTTGATGTTGAACGATTACGAAATATTGCAGATAAATATAATCTTTGGATAGTAGAAGATGCTTGTCATGCTCCTGGCGGATATTTTATAAACTCAAAAGGGACGAAACAATTTTGTGGTAATGGACAATATTCTGATTTGCAAATTTTTTCATTCCATCCTGTTAAGCATATTACAACAGGTGAAGGAGGAATGATAACCACAAATAACAAAGACCTTTACGAAAAGTTGTTGCTATTACGAACGCATGGAATAACAAAACAGCCGGATTTACTACATGAAAATCATGGTGGGTGGTATTACGAGATGCAGCAATTAGGATATAATTATCGGCTTTCTGATATTCATGCTGCTTTGGGTATCAGCCAATTAAAAAGAGCAAACAAAGGAATAGAAAAAAGAAAACTTATTGCTAAACGATATAATGAAGCTTTTAAAAATACTTCTATAAAAATACCAAAAGTAAAAAATAATTTCTCCCACGCATATCATTTATATATAATTCAAGTCAAAAATCGTTTGGAACTATATAACTATTTAAGAAAAAATAGTATTTTTGCACAAGTTCATTATATACCGGTTCATTTGCAGCCCTATTATAAACAGTTTGGTTGGAAAAAAGGAGATATGCCTGTTGCAGAGGCATATTATGAAAAATGTTTAAGTTTACCAATGTATCCTTCTTTATCAGAGGAGGAACAGGATTTTGTAATAGAAAAAACCATTAATTTTTTAAAAAATGAAAACAAATCAAATTAAATTTTGGCAAAATAATTTTGGCAAAGAATATACTGACAGAAATTCTTTTGAAGACAATAATAAATGGGAATCGCTTTATATAGAAAATTGGGGAATTACCCGTAAAGAAATGAATAAGAGTTTTATTGGAAATTTAAATAAAGACATTAAAATTTTAGAAGTAGGAAGTAATATTGGTTTGCAATTGAATTGTCTTCAGGATATGGGTTATAATCAACTTTATGGAATAGAAATTCAGGATTATGCAGTAGAAAAATCTAAAAAATATACAAATAAAATTAATATTATTAAAGATTCCGGATTTGATATTCCTTTTAAAGATGGTTATTTTGATTTAGTTTTTACCAGCGGCGTTTTAATACATATTTCTCCTAATGATATTAATAGAATTATTGATGAAATTATCAGATGTTCAAAAAAATATATCTGGGGATTTGAATATTATTCTGAAGATTATATTTCTATTAATTATAGAGGTAATGATGATGTTTTATGGAAAGGAGATTTTGCTTCTCTTTTTCTACAAAGAGATAATAACCTTAAAATCGTAAAAAAAGATTTGTTTCCTTATATTAATGATAAAGAAAAAGGAAATGTTAATTGTATGTATTTAATAAAAAAAAATACTAATGAATAATATTGCCATTATACCTGCAAGAAGCGGTAGTAAACGAATTCCAAAAAAAAATATTCAAATTTACCAATGTTTCCAACTTTAAGTGATGAGGAACAAAATTATGTAATAGAGAAAGTAATCGAATTTGTATTGAGATAAACAAATGAATATAGAAAAAATACAAAATATTATCCGACAAGGCGAAAACGAGACTGTTGAATTTAAAACATCATTTAATAAAGCAGTTATTGAAACCATTGTTGCTTTTTCGAATACAAAAGGCGGAAAAATTATTATTGGCTGTAACGATAATAAAAAAATTACAGGAATTTCCATAACTAATGAAACTATTCAAAAGTGGATTAACGAAGTTAAACAAAATACACAGCCGTCAGTATTTCCAAATTTTGAAAAATATAATATTGATAATAAAATATTGGTGGTTATTACTGTAAACGAATATCCATTAAAACCTATTTCATATAAAAACAGATATTATTCAAGAAAAAATAATTCTAATCATCAGCTTACTATAGATGAAATAGTTGAAATTAGGTATGTTAGTTTGAATTGTTCTTTTGACGCTTTTGAGGTAAAAACAGAATTTTATAAATTAGATAAAAAAGCATTAGATTTTTTTAAAAAAAGATTAACAGAAACAGGCAGATATAAATTATCAGAGAATAAAATAAATGATTTTGAAAAACTTGGGTTCATTAAAAATGGTAAATTAACAAGAGCCATAGAACTTTTGTTTGGAACACATCACACATCAATTCATATAGGTAGGTTTAAAACGCCAAGCACTATTATAGATGATTTAATGATTAGAAGTCCATTGGTGTTGGCTGTAGAAGAAGCAATGAATTTTATTAAACGAAATATTGCTTTAGGTTACGAATTTGGTAATGAATTAAAACGTATAGACCGTTGGCAATATCCTATTCCTGCAATTAGAGAATTGTTGTTAAATGCAATTGTTCACAGAGATTACAGAAATGCAACCGATGTAATTATAAAAATTTTTGACGACCGTATTCAAATATCAAATCCCGGTGGCTTTATTGGCGGAATAACTATTGACGATATTTTAACAGATAATTATCAACCTAAACATAGAAATAAATTATTAGCTGAAGCTTTTTATTTAACAGGAGATATAGAAAAATATGGTACCGGATTTATTCGACTTAGAAAATGGCTTAACGATTATCCTAACATAAAGTTAAAAATTCAAGATATAAAAGGTTTTATAAGAACAGAGCTGATAGTTAAACATATTAAATCCGACAAGGTCACCGATAAGGTCACCGATAAGGTCACCGACAAGGTCACCGATAAGGTCACCGATAAGGTCACCGATAAAAGCAGTATTAATTTAACAGAAAATCAAATTAATATTGTAAAGTATATTAGAGAAAATAATTATATTACAACTAATAAATTATCAGAAGTCATAGGCATATCTCAAAGAAAAATAAAAAAAAATATTTTTAAATTAAAGGAATTGGGAATAATTGATAGAATTGGCTCTGCAAAAGGAGGACATTGGAATATAATTGAAGAAAATAAATAATGCAAAAATTTAAAAACATAGCAATAATACCGGCAAGAGGAGGAAGTAAAAGAATTCCAAGAAAAAATATTAAAGATTTTTTTGGGAAACCAATTATTGCATATTCTATCGAAGCAGCAATTAATTCTGATTTGTTTGATGAAATAATGGTTTCGACTGATGATGAAGAGATTGCTGAGGTTGCAAAGAAATATGGAGCAAAAGTGCCTTTTATGCGAAGTAAGAAAAATGCAGATGATTCTTCAATAACATCTGATGTTATTGAAGAAGTTTTAAATAATTATAAAGATAAAAATATTAATTTTAATGTTTTTTGTTGCATTTATCCAACAGCTCCATTTATAACAAAAGAAAAACTAATCAAAGGATATCAACTTCTTATTGATGCTAATTTTGATTCTGTTTTTCCTGTTGTTAGGTATAGCACTCCTATTCAACGAGCATTAAAGATAGAAAATAATAATATTTCTATGTTTTATCCCGAAAATTTAAGAAAAATATCTCAGGATTTAGAACCATCATACCATGATAGCGGAATGTTTTACTGGATGAATGTTGATAGCTTTATTAAGCAAAAAAATCTTTATGTCAAAAAATCTGGAGCAATAATATTATCTGAGATTGAATCACAAGATATTGACACATTGGAAGATTGGAAATTAGCAGAGATGAAATACCAACTTTTGTTCAACAAAAAATGATGAATATATTTATACTTACAGAAGGTGGAAACGATGTTGGTTTTGGACATATTACAAGATGTATTTCAATATATCAAGCATTTGAATTTAAGGGTTTTAACCCTACGTTAATTGTAAATGGTGATGATAATGTAAAATCAATATTACAAAATGTAAATTATAAAATTTTTGATTGGATAGAATATAAAAATAAATTATTTGAGAAACTGAAAAATTCTGATATTGTTGTAATTGATTCATATTTGGCAGATTTATCAGTTTATGAAAAAATATCTGAATTAAGTCAAATATCTGTTTATTTTGATGACACAAAACGTTTAGATTATCCAAAAGGAATTGTTGTAAATGGTGCAGTTGGAGCAAAAAATTTGAGTTATCCTAAAAAAAATGAAATTAAATATTTGTTAGGGGTAAGATATCAACCAATGCGCAAAGCATTTTGGAGAGAAAGCAAAAAAACCGTGCATAAAAATATTAAGAGTGTTCTTGTTACTTTTGGGGGAAATGACATGAGAAATCTTACACCAAAAGTTTTAAATCTTTTAAATACCAAATTTCCAGAAGTTAATAAGAATATAATAATAGGAAAAGCGTTTCGTAATGTTGATGAGATAAAAAAATCAGCTGACAAAAATACTTTTTTACATTATAATTTATCTGATAAAGAAATTAAAAATTTGATGCTTGAATCAGATATTGCAATTTCGGCAGCAGGTCAAACTATATATGAACTTGCTTCGGTGGGCACACCGATTATTTCTGTCGGCATCATTAATAATCAAATAAATATTATTAACGGGTTAAAAAATAAAAGCTTTTTTCGATATGCAGGATGGTGGGAAGATAGTGATATTTTGTATAAAATTTCAGAAAATATTGAGTATATGAAAAACCTTTATTTTAGAGAATGCATAAATAAAATAAAAGTAATAGATGGAAGAGGAAGTTTAAATATTGTTGATAAAATTATGGAATATTATTATGAATAATAGATTAATTATTGCCACAATAAAATCGTGGAATATTGAAAATGCAAAAAAACTTAAAAAACAATTAATTGATTTTGATATTGATATAATTTCAGATAAAAAATATTTATCTTTTGATTATATAAATAAAATTAATCCAAGATATATTTTTTTCCCTCATTGGTCATGGATAATCCCAAAAAATATTTATAAAAATTTTGAATGTGTTGTGTTTCATATAACAGATCTTCCTTATGGAAGGGGAGGCAGTCCTCTTCAAAATTTAATTATTAACAAACAGTATGAAACAAAAATATCTGCATTAAAAGTAAGTAAGGATGTTGATGCAGGCACTATATATTATAAAATTCCTTTTTCTGTAAAAAATGGTTCTGCTAATGAAATTTTACAAAAAGCTTCTGATATAATTTTTTTTAAGATGATAACTTATATTTTAGAAAAAAAACCAACACCTGTTGAACAAAAGGGTGATATTGTAATATTTAAAAGAAGAAAATCTGAAGAAAGTGATATGCAACGTGCCCAAATTTATAACTTAAATGATTTTTATAATTTTATAAGAATGCTAGATGGTGAAGGTTATCCTAATGCTTTTATTAAATTGCATAAACATAAAATATTATTTTCAAAAGTAATTAATAATAAATCAAATGAATTAATTGGCAAATTTAAAATAATTAAAGATGATGAATAAAATATTAATTATTGCAGCACACCCAGATGATGAAATTTTAGGATGTGGAGGAACAATAGCCAGATTTGTTCGGGAAGGTTTTGAAGCATATACACTAATACTCGGTGAAGGAAAAACATCAAGAGATAAAACAAGAAACAGAGAAAAAAGAAAAGAAGAGCTATATGTTATTAATAAAGAAACTCATGCTGCAAATAATATAATAGGTATTAAAGACATTTTTAGTTATAATTTTCCTGATAACAGGTTTGATACAGTTGCTCTACTTGATATAGTAAAAGTAATTGAGGAAGTGAAAAACAAAATAAAACCGGATATTATATTTACACATTTTGAAAATGATTTAAACATTGATCATAGAATAACATACAATGCTGTAATTACAGCAACAAGACCACTTTCGACGGAAACAACAAAGGAGATTTATAGTTTTGAAGTATTATCTTCTACGGAATGGAAATTTCCTTTAAATTTTTCACCTGACACTTTTTTTGACATAACAGACACACTTGATGTAAAATTAAAATCCATGAAAAAATATGTGTCAGAATTAAAAAAATCTCCGCATCCAAGATCATTAGAAGGAATAAAATTAACTGCAAGGAATTGGGGAATGAAAACCGGATTAAATTATGCAGAAGCATTTAAAACAATTAGAAAAATAAAATGATTTATAAAAACATTGCTGTATTAACATCAAAAACAAGCTGGCTTGTACCTTATGCAGAAAAATTAGTTAATATTTTGTCTGAAAAAGAATACAATTCAAAGCTATTTTTAAAACATGAAAATATTGATGAAAAATATGAAATAGTATTTATTTTAAGCTATTTTAGAATAATACAAAAAGAGTTTCTGGAAAAACATAAACATAACTTAGTTGTTCACGAAAGCAACCTGCCAGAAGGAAAAGGATGGTCGCCTCTTTTTTGGCAAATATTAGAAGGAAAAAACAAAATACCTGTTGTATTATTTGAAGCAGTTGAAAAAGCCGATGCAGGAGATATTTATTTAAAAAAATTAATACACCTTGATGGTTATGAACTACATAGTGAAATAAGAGAAAAACAAGCATTAAAAACAATAGAAATGTGCTTGTATTTTGTTGATAATTACAATGAAATAACTTCATATAAACAAAAAGGTAAACCATCATTTTATAAAAAAAGAACACCAATAGACAGTGAATTAGACATTAATAAAAGTATAAAAGACCAGTTCAATTTACTGAGAATAATAAATAATGATGATTTTTCTGCCTTTTTTAATTATAAAGATCATAAATATATAATACACATATATAAAGAATCAAATAATAACAATGAAAATAGCTAACAGAAAAATTAATGATGATAATCCTGTTTTTATCGTAGCAGAGCTATCTGCAAACCATAACGGCTCTTTAGATATAGCTAAAAAAACAATTAAAGCAGCCAAACAAGCAGGTGCAGACGCTATAAAGCTACAAACATACACTCCTGATACAATAACAATTGATTGTGATAACAAATATTTTCAAATAAAAGAAGGTCTATGGAAAGGAAAAACTCTTTATAATCTTTATAAAGAAGCTTATACCCCATGGGAATGGCATAAAGAGTTATTTGAAGTAGCGCATAATGAGGGACTGGTTTGTTTTTCTTCTCCTTTTGATAAAACTGCAATTGACCTGTTAGAATCCTTAAATACACCTGCTTATAAAATTGCATCATTTGAAATAACCGATATTCCTTTAATTAAGATTGCTGCCTCTAAAGGAAAGCCTATGATTTTGTCCACAGGAATTGCTACTGATAAAGATATTCAATTGGCAATTGATACTTGTAAAAGTGTAGGTAATGAACAAATTGTTTTACTTAAATGTACTTCTGCTTATCCTGCTCCAATAGAGGAAGCAAATCTTGCAATGATTCCAGATTTAAAAAAGCGTTTTGAAGTTATTCCCGGTTTATCTGATCATACTTTAGGTATAGTTGTCCCAATAATGTCTGTTGCATTTGGTGCTAAAGTTATTGAAAAACATTTTATTTTAGATAAATCAATTGGCGGACCCGATGCTGCTTTTTCTCTTGATAAAGATGAATTTACACAAATGGTAAAAGCTGTGAGGGAAGCTGAAAAAGCTATTGGAAAAATTGATTACAATCTTACAGAGAAACAAAAAAAAGGCAAACAATTCACTCGGTCATTATATGTGGTTCAGGACATAAAAGCAGGGGAAAGATTTACTGAGGATAATATTCGCTCCATACGTCCTGGATACGGGTTACATCCAAAATATTATAATGAAATATTAGGAAAAAAAACAAGTAAAGATATTGAAAGAGGCACACCTTTAAACTGGAGTTTAGTAAATTAGAGGAATATTTTAAAAAAAACAAGGATATTATAATAAAAAATGTATCAAATATATTAAATTCATTACAAAGATATAAATTTTTGTATTTCAATAAATAAACCAATAACTAAAACTTTAACCCCAATCCGCCTAAACCAGAAATAACCATCATATCATCCTCTCCTTTTTCATTTCTACATAAGTGCAAATTTTTGCGGTAATGAACAGTTACAGGAAATTACAACCGACAAGTTTTATTTCTTAACAAATGGTCTAACAAAACAATTGCTGCCATTGCCTCTACAACAGGGACAGCTCTTGGCAAAACACAAATATCATGTCTGCCTTTCGGCTCAAATTCAACATTGTCACCATGAATATCAACGGTCTTTTGTTTTTTTAATATTGTTGCCACCGGCTTAAATGCCACCCTAAAATAAATATCTTCTCCATTTGAAATTCCACCCTGAATTCCTCCCGAATAATTAGTTATTGTTGAAACTTTACCATTCTTAGCCATAAAAATATCATTTTGTTCAGAACCTTTTAACTTGATATTTTCAAAACCAGACCCATAATCAAATCCTTTGGCAGTATTAATACTTAACATAGCTTTTGCCAAATCAGCATTTAACTTATCAAACACCGGCTCCCCCAAGCCCGGAGCTACTCCTTTTACAACACAGGAGACGATTCCTCCAATACTGTCATTTTCTGACTTTACTTTCCTTAACATATCTATCATCTTATTTGCAACACTTTGGTCAGGACAACGAACAATATTATTTTCAATATCAGATAAATCAAGCTCTTTATAATTTTTATTTAATTTAATATCGCCAATTTGTGAAACATAGCCATTAATAGAAATTTTGTATTTATTCAAAACCAATTTGGCAACAGCACCAGCCACAACTCTTGCAACGGTCTCTCTTGCCGAAGCCCTGCCTCCTCCTCTGTAATCACGGATGCCATATTTTTTTTGATAAGTATAATCAGCATGCGAAGGACGAAAAACATTTTTTAAATATTCATAATCTTCTGTATGTTGATTAGTATTTTTTATTATAAAGCCAATAGGTGTCCCTAATGTTTTTCCTTTAAAAATACCTGAAATAAACTCAACTTTATCAGGTTCTTTACGGACAGTAACAATATCAGATTGACCTGGTTTTCGTCTGTCCAACTCTTTCTGTATAAAACTATAATCTATATCCAATCCGGCAGGACAGCCATCAATAACCCCGCCTGTTGCTTCCCCATGCGACTCACCAAATGTTGTTAAACAAAATATTTTACCAATAGTATTACCTGACATAATATTTAAAATTACAAAATACTTAAAATTTGGTTCATTTTTTACTATAATCTCTTTAAATTTTTAACTATGGACAATTACCATAATAATATTCTTTTAAAATTATAACAAAAATCCCTCTGAAAAAAGAGGGATTTTTAGTCAAAAAAAATAATTATACATTTTTAAAATACTATTACTAAAAAAATTATTTAATAACAATTTTTTTAGTAAAACTTCCTTTTTCAGAAGTTATTTGTAATAAATATATCCCTTTTTGATAATCTGTTAAATCAATACTCCTGTTGTATTTACCTTCATAATTTTCTAATACCTCAGAATAAACTTTTTCACCAAGAATATTTAAAATGCTTATACTCAAATCAGGCACTTTATCTTTTAAAACAAATTTAACATTTAATTTATCTTCAGCAGGGTTTGGATAAACTTGTAATCCATCAATACCTTCAACTTCAGCAATATCTGTTGTTGAAGTATAAGACAGATTCCATCCCTGATATGTATCAGAGGTATTTGTCTTAAAAAGTACTCTTGAAGAACCACTATTTATTACAACATCTGAAGGTATGCTATTTCCTGAATAAATCCCCAAAGAAGTTGATGACACAAGATCATATATATTAACAAAATCATATTCATCTTCGGTATTAAAAGAAGTAAAATGTATTGTAATAGATGTTGCATTTACAGGTTTTATATCCCATCTGCACAATGTATTATTGTTATACTCATTTACGCCACTACCATCACCAAAAGAGCCGGAAGCAGCAGTAAGAGTTGCTGTCCCGCTACAATAAACAGGAAGTGAAGATGTGTAAGATGCTTTCCATCCCGAAGATGTAGTATTACTGTTTGTAATAAATGTAACTAACATTTTATCTCCTGTAGAAGAAACAGATGATGGTATTGAAGAGCCAGAAAAAGTGCCTAATAAAGGATCTGTTATATTTGCTCCATCATAAACCTTAACAATATCATTGCCACTCTCTGTATTAAACTCATCAAAACTTAATGTGATATGGTCTATAATATCTGTAGGATCTATTAACCATTCACAATCTGAATTATCTTGATAATTATTAACAGGTCCGCTGCCATCATCAAATATGCCGGAAGTACTGGTTAAAGTTGTACTACCTGAACAATAATAAGGATAACCACTACCGGGATATACCTTTAAAAGCGCTTCCTGACCACTATTAAAATCACTACCTCCAGGGTTTAAACTTTCTATATAAAAATATCCATTATAATATCCACTCCATCCCCAGTTAAAATGAAAATTGTCAGAAGCATCATAGCCGTCACATACAAAAGCATGACCACCTTCGGCACCGGAACCGGAATATAACATAGGTCTTTCATTGTCTAATTCACTCTTTAAGAGATTTTCCCAGCCACTTGTTGAATATGATGATTTGCTTTTATGCTCAATATTTGATGAATATTTAAAATATTCAGGTAAAGCGCTATATGAAGAAGCACCCCAACCACTATATACATTTGCAGCTGACCCATCAGGGGCATAATACATATCAACAGAAACGCCACAATGAAACAAAAGCTTAGCAACAGCATCATTACTGCTGGTAACATTGTTTGGCATTGCTGTCCAATCGTAGGTTGTGCTACCAAAATTAGCAGATAAAGTTCCATAATCAGGATGATAATAACTTTCAGAACCTGTGCCTTGCAAAGGATATTTCCAGTAATACATTACCTGAGCCATAGCCGTGGCAACACATCCTGCCCAAACATGACCATCAGGACCTCCTGCATCAACAGGACACATCTCATTATAATATGTACCTTGGTCCCATGTAGATGTAAGTAATGGCAAAATAACCTTTGCGCCACTCTTTATAAAAATATCACTTTTATTTGAAGAACTCAAACTATTCCATGCTTCTTCAATGTCTTTACTTTGTGTTGCTTTAATTTTTCTGAAATAAATAATTTGGTCTTTATAATGTTTCATCCATATCTTAAACTCAGGTGGCTGATTTTCTGTTCCATAAGAACTTTCAAAAGAATAACCCAATATAGGATAAACAATATCATCAGCCGCTACAATGACAAATCCTTTCTTATTAATATTAAAAACATAATAAACAGAATTATTATCCTGCTTCTCAATAAAAATATTTGTAATCACCAAATTTTTATAATCTGTATTACTATTATAATACTTATTCATTGTTTGATAATAAAAATTTTTACCAACTTGCTTTGCTTCTTTAACTCCTACTTTTTTTGCAAAAGAAGAAATAGATACAAAAAAACAGATAAACAAAGCACAAACGACAATAAAACTTTTAAATTTCATAATACATTTAATTTTTAAATTTATAAATCATAAAAAAGAACAAATATATAAAAAAAAATAAAAAACAAAAAAAATATTAAAAAAATAAAAAATTACGAATTACAATATAAATATTCTTTTTAAAATTTTTAGTAAATTTGTCAAATATATAAAATATAAATATATGAAAATTCTAATTAAAAATATAAAAGAGCTAATACAGGTAGAAGATAATCCAAAATTAAAAGTTTCTGGCAAGGAAATGTCTGGTATTACTACTATAAAAGATGCTTATTTGTTTATTGAAGATGATAGGATATCTGATTTTGGTAAAATGTCTGATATCAAGAAAACACCTGATTTTTATATGCTAAACAGAGCTTTTAAAGAAATTGATGCCAAGGGGAAAATGGTCTTCCCAAGTTTTTGTGATTCTCATACACATATTGTCTTTTCAGGAACTCGTGAAATAGAATATATAGATAAAATAAAAGGTCTTTCTTATGAAGAAATAGCCAGACGTGGCGGAGGAATACTTAATTCAGCAAAAAAATTGCATAATGCATCTGAAAATGAATTAGTAGAACAAACATTTAACAGATTAGAAGAAGTTAAAATGTTTGGCACAGGAGCAATAGAAATAAAAAGCGGATATGGATTAACTGTTGAAGATGAACTGAAAATGCTTAGAGTAATAAAAAAATTAAAAAAACTAAGCCCTTTAAAAATAAAATCTACTTTTCTTGGTGCCCATGCTATACCTAATGAATATAAAAATAATAAAAAAGATTATGTTGGCTTAATAATAAATAAGATGTTGCCACTTATAGCAGACGAAAATTTAGCTGATTATATTGATGTCTTCTGTGACAGAGGATTTTTTACAGTAGAAGATACAGACAAAATATTAGAAGCAGGATATAAATACGGATTGCGTCCTAAAATACATGCAAACGAATTAGCATTTTCCGGTGGCATACAAATAGGTGTAAAACATAATGCTCTCTCTGTTGACCACTTGGAATGCACCGGAGACAAAGAAATTGAAGCATTAAAAAATTCAAAGACAATGCCTACTTTATTGCCGGGAACAGCTTTTTTTCTCGGAATGAAATATCCTCCGGCTCGTAAAATGATTGACTCAGGACTGGCATTAGCTTTAGCTTCTGACTTTAACCCTGGCTCATGCCCATCAGGAAATATGCAATTTATACTATCTCTGGCTTGTATAAAATTAAAGATGACACCCGAAGAAGCTATAAACGCAACTACTATTAACTCTGCTTATGCAATGGATTTAAGTAAGGACTATGCAAGTATTGCAAAAGGCAAAAAAGCTAATCTTTTTATTACAAAAAAAATACCAAGCTATGAATTTATGCCTTATTTTTTTGGAACTAATAAAATTGATACTGTAATATTAAATGGGAAAATACAAAAAGATTATTATTATGTCAAAAATATGGTGAAAATTAAAAAAGTAATACATTAAAAAAACTTTGCGACTTGGCGTCTTTGCGTGAAATAAAAAAATTATAATTGCTTAATTACAAAAATATAAACTTATGAAACAAATATTAGAATGTGTCCCAAATTTTAGTGAAGGACGGGATATGTCAATCATTAAACAAATAACAGACCAAATTGAAAGTGTTGAAGGTGTTAAACTTCTTGATGTTGACCCAGGAAAAGCTACAAATAGAATAGTAGTTACTTTTGTTGGTAATCCGGATGCAGTTATACAAGCAGCTTTTTTATCAATAAAAAAGGCATCGGAAATTATTGATATGAGAAAACACAAAGGTGCGCATCCGCGAATGGGAGCAACAGATGTATGCCCTTTGGTGCCTATATCTAAAATAACAATGGAAGAGACCATTGTTTATGCACGTAAATTAGCCAAAAAAGTTGGTGAAGAACTAAAAATACCTGTTTATTGTTATGAAAATGCAGCTTTTACTGAACAAAGAAAAAATCTTGCAAATAACCGTGCAGGAGAATATGAAGGACTGGAAAAAAAATTAGCCGACCCGCACTGGAAACCCGACTTTGGACCCACTGAATTTAATGCAAGAGCAGGAGCTACAAATATCGGAGCAAGGGACTTTTTGATTGCTTATAATTTTAACCTTAATACTACATCAATAAGAAGAGCTAATGCTGTAGCTTTTGACGTTAGAGAAAAAGGAAGGATAAAAAGAGAAAATAATTCTTTGACAGGCAAAATTATAAAAGACAAAAATGGCAGATCTGTATATACACAGGGAACACTAAAATCTACAAAAGCTATTGGCTGGTATATCAAAGAATATGGGATAGCTCAAATATCTATGAACCTTACAAATATCAATATCACACCTCTTCATATCGCTTTTGATGAGGTATGCAAAAAAGCTAATGAAAGAGGACTAAGAGTAACCGGCTCTGAACTTGTTGGATTGGTGCCTTTAAAAGTAATGACAGATGCAGGAAAATACTTTTTAAAAAAACAAAAACGCTCTTTCGGTATCTCTGAACAGGAAATTATAAAAATAGCTGTTAAGTCCTTAGGATTAGACGATTTAAAACCTTTTAATCCAAAAGAAAAAATTATAGAATATCTGATAGAACAAGACAACATTGACAAATTAGCAGATATGAACTTAAAAGAATTTGCTGAGGAAACAGCATCAGAATCACCAGCACCGGGAGGCGGCTCTATCTCTGCTTATGTCGGCTCTTTGGGAATATCTCTTGCAACAATGGTTGCTAATCTGTCAGCTAATAAAAAAGCATGGGACAACAGATGGGAAGAATTTTCCATTTGGGCTGAAAAAGGTCAGGAAATAAAAACCCAACTAATAAATCTAGTTGATCAGGATACTAATGCTTTTAATAAAATAATGAATGCTTTTTCTTTACCAAAAAATACAGACAAAGAAAAAGAAACACGAGATAATGCTATACAGCAAGCAACAAAAGATGCTATAAGAATACCTTTTAAAGTAATGGAATTATCTCTCTCATCAATGACAATAATAAGAGCAATGGCAGAAACAGGAAATCCTAATTCTGCCAGTGATGCAGGCGTTGGCGCTTTGTGTGCCCGTTCTGCTGTTATGGGTGCTTTCCTTAATGTTAAAATAAATGCTTCAAGTGTGAAAGACAAAAAATTTGTTGATGATATTTTAACAAAAGGAACTGAAATTGAAAATAAAGCTATATCAATGGAAAAAGAAATACTAAATATTGTGAATGAGAAAATTTAGTGGTTTTTTTATTGTAATACTGAACGCAAATCAGTATAAAACACTACAATAAAATACTAATTTTGTATTTATGAGCAAAAACATTAAAAAAAATATTGAATACAACAACTTGATAGAGAATATCAAGGATATTATTCAATCTGCTAGAAAAAATATTGCAGTAAATGTTAATCACAAACTAATTGCAACATACTGGAGAATTGGGAAAGAAATTGTTAATAATGAGCAACAAAATAATATTGATTCCAAATCAGCCAGACAAGTAATTTTGCAGTTATCAAAGCAGCTTATAAAAGAGTTTGGCAAAGGATTTTCAAGAGCAAATCTATTTAATATGAGAAAATTTTACATTGAATTTCCTAATGTCCAGACATTGTCTGGACAGTTAAGTTGGTCGCATTATTGCGAACTTTTTATAATTGAAGATAAAAATGAAAAAAAATGAATTTTTAGAGCCAACCTAAATTATATATAATATGAATAAAAAAAATTTAACAAAAGGAACAATTACAATCGTTGCAGTTGCTCTGTTCATATCCATTTCCGGTTATGTAAAACAATCCGAAACAAAATTAGACGATAAAGGCTCAACTTCAAAAGGAGTTAAAGCAGTTGTAAATGCTAATAATCAATTCGCTTTTGAGCTTTATTCAAAATATAAAAAGGAATATAAAGATGAAAATATTTTCTTTTCACCTTACAGCATCTCTGTTGCACTTACAATGACCTATGAAGGTGCAAAAGGACAAACTGCAAAAGAAATGGAATCTGTCTTTCACATTCCTAAAAATGCAAATTTAAGAAAACCAAATTTTGCAAAAATAATAAATGAGTTAAATAAGAAAAACAAAAAGTATAAACTTTCAACCGCAAATGCACTTTGGCCACAAATAGGTTTTCAATTACTAAAAGAATATCAAAATACAATTAAATCATATTATGGAGGTAAAGTTACATGTTTGGATTATGCAGGAAATGCTGAAAAATCAAGACAAATCATTAATGGTTGGGTGGAAGATAAAACTGAAGATAAAATCAAAGATTTAATACCTCCTGATGTTTTAGGTGCAAATACTGTTTTAGTTCTAACTAATGCAATTTATTTCAAAGGGACATGGGCAACACAATTTGATAAAAAAAATACAAGAGAAGAGAATTTTACAACTAGTTCCGGAAATACTGTAAAAGTTCCTGTGATGAGATTGACAGATGAAGATGCAAAATTCAATTATGCTGAAACTAAAGACCTTCAAATTCTTGAACTTCCATATAAAGGAGAAGAATTATCAATGCTGATATTGTTACCAAAACAAAGTGATGTAAATGTAATAGAAGAGTCCATTACTACAGAAAAAATTTCCGAATATAGAAATAATCTCCAAAAAACACAAATAGACATTTATATTCCGAAGTTTAAATTTGAAACAAAATACTTTATGAAAAAAACTCTTGCTGAAATGGGAATGCCAACTGCTTTTAGACCCGGTGCTGATTTTTCAGGTATAAATGGAAAAGGAGGTATATGGATTGACAAAGTAATCCATCAGGCATTTGTTGAAGTGAATGAAGAAGGGACAGAAGCTGCCGCAGCAACTGCTGTTATTATGATAGAAAAAAAGATGGTGATAAGAAAAAAATTTCGGGCAGACCACCCGTTTATATTTATAATCCAGCAAAAAGATTCAGGAAATATTTTGTTCTTAGGAAGGGTAAGTGATCCTACTAAATAGAGTTTGTTCATAAAGTTGCTAAAAATTATTAAACTTGAATACCGAACAAGGAACACCGATTTTCAATTACTTCTAAAATCAAAAATCGTTAACTTAGCGAAGCGATCTCACGAACACCTTTGAAAATAAATAATATTGTGAGTAATCCTTGTTCTTAAATCAAAAAAAAGTTACATTATGGACAGACACTAAATAAACGTTTGCCACCCCTTATTTTTTTTAATAAGGAAAAGAGTGTTCTATTTTAAATTTATTTATATATTGTCTGATTTTTGGGTTAGTGTTATAAAAATTTTGTATTTTTGAATTTTGCATAAAATACTATTACGTTGTAAGCCATTGCTAATAAAGGAGGTTAAATCATGAGTATAAAGAGAATAAAAATAAAAAATTTTAAGAGCTTTAAAGAATTAGATGTAGATCTTGGTAAGTTTAATGTATTGATTGGTGCCAATGCTTCTGGAAAATCCAATTTTGTTCAGATTTTTGAGTTCTTAGGGGATATACCAAAATTCGGATTAAATAATGCTGTATCCATACAAGGAGGTACTGAGTATCTTAGAAACATAAACGTTGGTGCTTCTGAGAATTTATCCGTAAAAGTTTTCTCTGAACAAAAATTTGGGCTTGGAAGACGGAAAGATTTGATAGGGATAAAAATATATGAGACGGCTTACGAGTTTGCATTGAAATTCAAAAAAAAAGGATTAGGATTTGAAATTGTCAAAGATATTCTAACTAATAAATGTGAGTTTGTTAAACTTGAAAGACGAAAGGAAAAAATAGAAGAAAAAGAAAAACTTGGACAAGGAGAAATCAACATTTCTCTTGCTAATGGAAAAGTAAAAGTTGATTTGCATAAGCCAAAAGGGGTTTCTATAACAGAAAATGATATATTATCACCATTTTTGAGAGAAGAAAAATTGCCACCCAATATTCTCCTCCTTCAAGTACCATTATATTTTACGTATCCATCTATTAAAGAAATTTTTAGTGATATTTCAATATATGATTTTGATCCAAAGTTGCCTAAAAAAGCCACCCCAATTACTGGAAAAGCTGAATTAGAAGAAGATGGAAGTAATTTATCTATTATTCTTAAAAACATCATGGAAAACAAAGAGAAAAGAAGAAAGCTTTTTAATTTGGTGAAAGACCTTTTACCATTCATAAGCAATCTTGATGTAGAAAAATTTGCGGACAAATCTTTGCTTTTTAAATTACAGGAAATATATTTTGAGAATCAATACTTGCCTGCTTCTTCTATTTCTGATGGGACGATAAATATAACAGCTTTAATTGTTGCTCTATATTTTGAGGGGAAACCGTTGACTATAATTGAAGAACCTGAACGAAATATACATCCATACCTCATCTCTAAGGTAGTGGATATGATGAAGGATGCTTCACAAAAAAAACAAATTATCGTTACCACCCATAATCCTGAAGTAGTTAAACATACGGATTTAGAAAATCTTTTGCTTATATCCCGTGATGAAAAAGGTTTTTCCACAACCTCCAGACCATCTGATAAAAAGGAAGTGAAGACATTTTTAAAAAATGAGATAGGAATTGAAGATCTTTATGTACAAAACTTACTTGGGGCATAATTATGGATTATAAAATGCTGTATATATTTGTTGAAGGTAATGATGACAAAAGGTTCTTTCAGAGTATTTTAGAACCTAAACTGCAGAGAAAGTATAATCTTGTAGAGACCAGATGTTATGCGAATCTGAAGAAAGAGAAAGTTGATAATTTTCTTAAAAGTATTAAAGCAATGGGTGCGGACTACATTTATGTGACAGATATCAACAATTCACTATGTGTAACTGCAAAAAAACAGAAAAAACAGAATGAGTTGAAAAATATTGATAATGATAAAATAATTGTGGTGGTAAAGGAAATAGAGAGTTGGTATCTTGCTGGATTGGACAATATATGCTCTCAAAAATTTAAAATTAGCACTTTCAGTACTACAGATACCATTACTAAAGAGAAATTTAATAGTTTAATTCCCAAAAAGTTTGATTCCCGGATAAATTTTATGTTAGAAATTCTGGAAAAATTCTCTGTTAAAATAGCAAAGCAGAAAAATAAATCATTCCGGTACTTTATTGAGAAGTGTAACTGCAAGGCATCTGAAAATGTTAGCAGCGGCATATAACAGAATGTATCCGGGTTCGTGCCTTCAGGTACTCATCGAAATTTTTGCTTCGCAAAAACTTCTTTTATGCCGGGACCGTCAGAATGTCTAAAAACCTAAAATTTTAATGCTCTTAACAAACCTGCCTGTCAGCAGCCAGATAAATTTTGAGTATTGCTCAAATCGTCTTATTTTTGAGAAATATTTACCCCGTTGGTTAAATAACCTACGGGGTTAATATAGAACTAAAGTTTTTTTTTGATAAACTGCATCTCTCCGTAAAACGGACTATGGAATTAACTCAATTATGTATCAATTGACAATTTCATTACCTGAATCAAGAAAGGGAAAACAACACTGCTTATAATGAAACAAATAACAAAACATTTTCTGTCTGTCTTATGCACATTATTTTTTATATTATTTATCTCTGATAAAAGTTATTCTCAATCTGATTCATATTCCCAGTTTTATAATTCGGAACTTACTTTAAATCCTGCTTTAACAGGTCTGATACCTGCAACATGGCAAGTAAAAGATATTTATCAATATCAAATAAACAATGATAATCTGGGTATAAATACAAACAGTTTATTTGCTGAATATAAGTTTCCTCTTTTTAAAATACATAAAGAAGATTATGGTCTCAATGTTAAAGAGCAACCAAACAGTATGCTCGGAATAGGAATTTTAGATCAAAGAAGAATCTCAAACAAAAAAATTAATTTTAGGTCAAATTATCTATCAATCGCCTTAAATACAAAAATACTTTCTGATTTATATTTTTCTTTAGGAATACAGCCGGGCATTATTGAACTAAAAGACAAAGATATTTATGACATAAACTTTGGATTCCTGTTTGGTTATAAAGAGATGTGGTGCCAAAAACAAGACCAGATGTTCAAATTTCAAATAGGAGCATCTGTTTATCATATATCACAGTCATATCATAGTAACGAGGACTCTGTATTTACTCCTTCACGGAAAACACAGGCACATGCAAGTGCTTTAACTGACATAAGCAAAAAAATATGTCTTGTTACAAATGTGCATTATGTATTAAGAAAAGACAATTATTTTAATTTAGGGACAACTATACTTATTAAATCACATCATACAAACTATGACCGCATAAGATTTGGGATACATTATAAAACAACAAACCATCTTGTATGGTCCGCCGGCATCAGAACATTTGGAAAACAAATAGATACTCATACATTTGATATATGTATAAGTTATGATATGATGATATGTGCTAAAAGTGATTACAAAGGAGCAATAGAAATAAGCATCTTATTCTCTCCTTTAAAAAAATGCTGGTCAATTAACAGATGCGGAAACAAATTATAACCTTTTAAAGTATATTTTTTTGGCACTTCGGTATTTTTTATGGGTGAAAGAGTATATATGTCCAATGGTATAAATTTGTCTCTTACAATTTTATCATTAAAAACATGTTAATGATAATTAAATTTCTAATTGCTCTAATTAACCTAATTGACCTAATCAAATTCCAATTTCTAATGACCAATTAGACCTCGGTACATTGGATATTGGTCATTTTTTATGTCAATTATAATTTTTGTCTGTCCAATATTTTTTCTACAAATTTTACCGAAGAACCATTTTTTATTCTGTAAAATTGTTTTATACTTACTTTGTCATTATTAGATAAAAATCAATCTTAATCATTAAGCATTACAGGCATAGCAAGCATTAAGAGTTCTTCTGCATCTTCTTTTTTAACAGGTAAAAAGATAGCTGCTCTGTTTGGTGATGACATATTCAAACAAACTTCATCAGATTCAATATTATTAAGCATTTCAACAATAAATTTGGCGTTAAAGCCAATTTCAATATCTTCTCCTTCATATTGACAATTTAATCTTTCCTTTGCTTCATTAGAAAAGTCAAGGTCTTCTGCTGAAATTAACAGTTCCTGTCCACTAATCTTAAATTTTATAAAATATGTAGATTGATTTGCAAAAATTGATACACGTTTTATTGAATTTAAAAAAGGTAATTTTTCTATCGTTAGTATATTAGGATTTTCCTGAGGTATTACTGCTTCATAATTAGGATAATTTCCTTCTATTAATCTACAAATCAAATTTATATTATCAAAAGAAAATGATGCATTTGTTTCATTATATTCAATTTTGACATTAGTATCTGTATTTGACAATATATTTTTTATTTGGTTTAATGGTTTTTTTGGTAATATAAACGATGCTGCAGCATCAGATTGGACATCAGTTCTTATATAACGAACTAATCTATGTGCATCAGTAGAAACAAAAATGCTTTTTTCAGGAGATAATTCACAATAAATACCTGACATAACTGGTCGTAATTCATCATTGCCTGTAGCAAAAATTGTTTTGTTAATAGCATTACTTAATATTGATGATTTAATTTCTATAGAAGCAACATTTTCCAAAATTGGTGTCTTTGGAAATTCTTCACCGTTATACCCTGTAATTTTGTATTTACCTTCACCTGCTGAAATCTCTATTCTAAATGTTTCATTATTTATTGTAAAAGTAACAGGAACATCTGATAATGTTTTTAAATAGTCCAATAAAATTTTAGCAGGAATGGCTATGGTTCCCGATTCTTCTGATTTAGTAACAGGAATTTTTGCTGTCATAGTAGTATCTAAATCTGAAGCACTAATACATAATGAATCTTCATTTAATTCAAATAAAAAATTATCCAAAATAGGCAATGTCCTATTATTTGGATTTAAAACTCCGCTTACTGACTGCAAATTTTTTGATAATAAGGAACTAGATACAATAAATTTCATAGTAATATATTTTAAAAGTTAATTTAATCTAAAATTAATACAAAGATAGTTTATATTTATATTATAAAAATATAAAACAATATTTTTTTATTTATTTTTTTGAAAATATGTAACAGGTCTTAAAATTTTATCAAACACAAAAAATTGTATTAATGTAAAGTCCTTGTTATCAGTACAGGCATATAATCTGTCTCTGTCATATATAACAGGATTTCCTTCAAAATCAACATCTCCTTTATCGGCTCTTTTATGAAATGTTTTAATTATCTTGCTTTTGCCTGAAACATCTGTAATTGTCAAAATATGAAAAGGCGTTGACGATAAAATAGAATCTTTTTTGTGTTTATCTAAATCATTTAACAGAACTTCAAAACATATTTTTCTGAATGAATATAAAAAATCCCAAACTTTTAAAGTATCATAATCATCAATAATTTTATTATCTAAAAGAGATGTAAGAATATATTTATTATTATTTGTTTTGGTTAAAGTATAAGATAATTCCGGATTTTCAGGAAATTTAAGAGATACGGATTTAATATCATCTATTTTATACTCAAATATTGTATGAGACATCCAGTTTTTTTCATCAGTATCATATCTTGTTGATAAAAAACCCTTAAATCCTGGTATATAAGTAACAAAAGCAATAGAAGAGTTTTTCATTAACATATAAGTTCCTATAAGGTTTTTTGTTGCATCGCCAACATAATACGTTTTAGTGAGTTTTTCATGAGGGAAAAGTTTTACCCTGTCAAATAAATTTATTCTATATACATTTTGATAAATTTCAACTTTTGTGGCTATTGCTGACATTCTTTTAATAACGTTGTTATGTTCTGCTTTTGATACAGGTCTTTTAACTTCTATATTAAACATTGTATTTAAAAGAGTATTCATAATTTCTGCCTGTGCTTTATATTTACCATTTAACTGCCAATTTCCTGAAGTATTTTTTTTTAGAGTTATTTTTTTGTTGGTTTTATCAGTAAGAAATATTTTTGTAATACTTGAAGTATCTTCAACAGCAAAATCTTTTGATTTTTTACCAATTGTTCCTTTTGAACTTCGCAAAATCAATATTAAAGCAATACTTGCAAGAACTATAACTGTTATTAATGTGAATTTATTCTTTTTCATATGTTTATATTTTTTAATTATAGCCACAGATTCACAGATTTTTTCAGATTATTATTTATATTTTAATCTGTGAATCTGTGGCAATATTTTTTTTATTTCACGCAAAGACGCCAAGTCGCAAAGATTTTTTTTGTATTTATATTTTTGTAATTAATTTATTTTCAGTTACTTACAACTGTTTTGGTTTCGCTCAATTTGGATATTAGTATATCAAATTAGCTCAAATTATTATCGGGCAGAGTATATTTTTTTGTTAAAAATCAAGGCTTAATGATATATAAAATTGCATAGGATAAAATTTATAATCTTCAATGCCCCAAGCCCAGTCAGCTCTGACAAAATATCCAAGTATTCTGCTTCTTAATCCAAATCCATAACCTATAACAACAGGTTCTCTTTGGTCTTTGATTATAACTGTTATAGGTCCTTTTGTAATTGTATGTGTAAACAAAGAATTTTTATCAGAATAAGGGTTTATTCCTGTCCATGCAGTTCCTATATCTCCAAATCCAATAATTTGAAAATTCTCCCAAAAGTCGGACTTAATAGGTTTATTGGAAAAATATTTGAATACAGGAAGACGGAGTTCGCTATTAATAACGGCAAAACTATTTCCATTGCGTATGTTTTGTCTAAAACCTCTCATATTAGTTGCCAGTGTTTGATAAATATAGTGCTGTTCTTTATCAACATTAATTTCATTATTAAA
>CAZZDX010000005.1:0-26594 GCA_964653185.1 uncultured Bacteroidales bacterium | reverse complement strand
ACCGCTGGGGAAATTTGATTTTTGAAAAAGACGGTTATCAAAACGACTGGGACGGAAAAAATGCACCTGACGGTGTTTATTATTATATATTAAATTTTCATATTCTTAAAAATGATGAAATGACAGGAACAGTTACTATTATACGATAAAAGGATATAGAATGATGGGGCGAAAAAGAAATTAAAAATTGCTTTTTATTTGCTAATGTTGTAGAGACGAGGCACGCCTCGTCTCTACATATTGACAATAAAAAAATTGGCAACTTAAAAGCATTAAATATAAGAATATAAACATAAATAAAACTTTATAAATATGAAAAAAATCAGGAAACAATTATTTTTTGTTGTTACTATTATATTTTGTATAAACTTTACGGTTTATGCGCAAGAATCTTCAAAAGAAGTAATTTTTATTTTTAACAAAAACAAAGATAAATTATCTCGTCCTTACGCAGAGAAAGCAGTTAGTGATGTATCTCAGTTATCTAAGCGATGTACTGATTTTAGTATTTCAGGACTTGAAACTCAACAACAGGTTGATAAACTAATTCAAAATGTTAAAAAACATAAAGAAATTATTGATTTTTTAATTTCTTCGGAAATAGTTGATAATCAAAGAAAAGCATCTGTTATATTTTATGAAGGTGTTAATATGGATTTTTTTAGAAAAATTTTTTTAGAAAATAATATTAAAAATATTATTGTTGATGGAGAAAAAATAAGCACTGAAAATTTTGAGTATAAAACAAAAGAAGAACATAAAGAAGATTATGATTGATACCGATTTTGCATCGGGATGTTTGGACATAATAATATATTTACTTTGTTTGCGGAGTTTATTGTATGTCATTAACCCTTGACTTAAGTAGTGGGTTAATAATTATGAGTCAGGAAATCTAAATTTTTTACTAGCGAAAATAAAAATTCAATACCGCAATCTTTCCTATTTTTTACAGATATTTCTCCTTTATGAAAAAGAATTGCATTTTTCACAATAGACAGCCCTAAGCCAGTACCGCCTTGTTTTCGTGAACGCCCTGAATCAACCCGATAAAACCGCTCAAATATTCTTTCATGATGCTTTTCAGGAATTCCACACCCTGTATCATAATAAGAAAAATAATAATAATTTTTATCATCTAAATATTTTGTGATTTTTACTTCAATATCCCTTCCTGCATAATTAATGGTATTTTCAATCAAATTTTGAAATATTAAATAAATTAATTTCCTATTTCCTTTTACAATTGTATTATTGTCAATTTGTAATTCAACTTTAATCTTCTTTGAATCAAGCTTTACTTGAAAATTTTCAATCACATCATTAACTACCTGCTTTATTTTTACATCTTCAAGATTGAAAAAATTATCGACTTCTTCAATTTTATTTAAAATTGAAATATCATTTATCAATGTAGATAAATGTGTTGTCTGAAAATACGCTTTTTCAATAAAACAATTTTGTTTTTTGATATCTAAATTTCTATTATTTAAAATAGTTTCCAAATAACCCATGATTGAGCTAACCGGTGTTTTAAGCTCGTGAGCAACATTTGAAATCATTTGTTGTTTTATCAACTTATTTTTTTCAAGTTTTGTTATGTCGTTTATAATAATCTCAAAACTTTTATCATTAAAAATTATACATTGAACATTAAAATATTTACCAGATTTATGAATTGTAAATTGTTTTTGAGTTTCATTATCATTTGTTATTTGCTTATTTTCACTAATATTATTCTGAATAAATTCATTTAATAGTTTAAATTCATCTATTTCAAATATTTTTTCAGAAGTAATTGTTGATTTATCAGAGATAATATTTATATACTGTATAAAATGATGATTGGATAATATTTTCTTTTTTTGAGACGAAAAAATAGCAATACCTTCATCAATTATAAAAAGATGGCAAAACAATTTTTCTTTTTCAATAAATAATTTATCTTTTGTTTTTTTAAGATTATCATATATCTGGATAATTTGTTTACTAATAATCCCTAATTCGTTTTTAGGGAATTTTATTGCCGTATCAATTGTTTCATTATTTCCTGCTTTAACGGCAAAATCCTTTAACTTTGAAATTGTAACTCCAAATTTGTTTGTAACATATATCAATACCCCAAAAGTCAAGAAAAACAAGAAAATAATAAAGTAAAAGAACAATCTGTCGATTTTAAGAAAATTAATAATATTTATATCATAAATCACTGAAGTTCTAACAAAATAATTATTATAACATTTTGCATAATAATAGTAATCTTTGCCTGTTGATGCCGATTTTCTTATATCAACACCAAAATCAGAATATAAAGATTTTTGTATTTCAGGTCTGTTTTTATGGTTTTCTAATGATTTATAATCGTCAACAGAATTATCATATAAAACATTTCCGGCAATATCAATAACTGTTATTCTTATATTGGATTGTGGAATAATATTTTTTAAAGTATCAATCAGTTGAAAATTATTATTTGTAATAATTGCTCTGCGTTCAATGAAACGGTTTGTTAATTCAGTTATGTTGTTGAGAGTGTTTTCCAATTGCCCAATACGATATTTTTTTTCACGCATATATTGAAAAGAAGCAGTAATCACAATTGAAACAACAACAACAATTAAAAAATTGAGAAGAAGTTTTTTCTTATATGAATATTTAATTTTCATTATTTTTTATTTTACTAAATTTCAAAGCAATAACCATAGCCGGAACGGCTTATAATATATTTTCCGTATTTTCCGATTTTTTTTCTTAATCGTGTGATGATTACATCAACAGTTCTGTCAATTACAATAACTTCATCATTCCAAATCCTGTCAAGAATTTCATCTCGTGAAAAAATTCTCCCGCTGTATTGCATAAGCAATTGTAAAATTTCAAATTCTTTTTTTGTAAGATTAACTGTTTTTTTGTCTGCAATTATTTTTTTCTTTATTTTATCTAATTTCAATCCTTCAATTTCAATGATTTGTTTTTGCTTATTAAACTCATCTGATGTTCTTTTGATAACTGCTTTAACTCTTGCTATAACTTCTTTTACAGAAAATGGTTTTGGAATATAGTCGTCAGCACCGAGATTAAAACCTGTCAGGGTATCGTTTTCAGTGTCCCTCGCGGTCAAAAAAATGATAGGAATATCCATTTTTCTTTCTTTTCTGAGTTTATCAGCAAGCCGGAACCCTGACATTTTTCCCATCATCACATCAAGCAAAATCAAAGAAAAATTTTCTAATGGCTTTTTTAATGCTTCTTCAGAAGAATATGCAACATCTGTTTTAAATCCTTCACTTTCAAGGTTAAACTGTAAGATTTCGCATAAATCTTCTTCATCGTCAACAATTAGTATTTTTGGTTTCATACGGAAATATTTTATTAATGCAAATCTACATCTTTTATTTCTTTATGCCTCATATCTGTTCCTTCTAATGCATAGATAGATGCCTCAGCGATATTTGTTGCATGGTCAGCTATTCTTTCAATATTTGATATTATTTCTTTTATATTTATATAACTGAATAACACCTGTTGTGTTTCTTCGGTTATATTGCTTTTCTTTATTGCTTTTTTAAGTAGTTTATGATTTAATTCATCTACAACTTCATCCTTTTTTATAGTCCAGATAGCATATTCTATGTCAGAATTTGTAAAAGAAATTAATGATTTATTCACCATATTAATACTAAATAATAACATATGAAAAATAAGATTTTTTAATTTAGCATATAAATCAGGTTCTTTAATCCTGACAATAAAATTAATAATGTTAAATATTGAATCCCCAATACGTTCAAGGTCAATTGACATACGATAGCAAGCCATAATTTTTCGCAAATCAGATGCTAATGGATTATATAAAACAATTGTATTAATAATTTTTTCGCTTATATTAATTTCAAATTTATCAAACTCCTTTTCATTTTTTTTAATCTGCTGATAAACATCTTCCGGCACTTTTATTTTTCCTGAATTAATAATATTTTTCAATATATCTAATTGTTGCAATATAAGATTCGCAAATTTTTCAAAATTTTTCAAAATATCATTAATTGCATTTTCTTTTTTTAAGCTCATAATTTTTAAATTAGTAATTAATAAAATTTTTTATTATCCAAATTTGCCTGTTAGATATTCTTCTGTTTTTTTGTTTACTGGATTTGTAAACAGTTCTTTTGTTTTTCCATATTCAATCAATTCACCAAGATACATAAACATTGAATAATCAGAAATACGTGCTGCTTGGCTCATATTATGTGTAACCAGAATTATAGTATATTTTTTCTTTAATTCCACGAGCAAATCTTCAATTTTGGCAGTTGCAATTGGGTCAAGTGCCGAAGTTGGTTCATCCATAAGAATTATTTCCGATTGAAATGCCAGTGCACGTGCAACACATAGTCGTTGCTGCTGTCCACCCGACAAAAAAGTTCCTCGTTTATATAACGAATTTTTTACTTCATCCCACAAAACTACATCTTTTAATGATTTTTCAACAATTTCATCTTTTTTACTTTTTTTTATCCTTGTTCCGTTTAATTTATATCCTGCTATTACATTATCGTAAATGCTCATTGTTGGAAAAGGATTAGGTCGCTGAAAAATCATCCCGATTTTTCGTCTGAGCTTTATTGAAGGAATTGCAGAAATATCCTCATCGTTAAGATAAATTTTTCCAAGTGTTTTAATATTTGGATAAAGTTCGTGCATACGATTAATAGCTCTTAACAAGGTGCTTTTTCCACATCCAGATGGTCCCATAATTGCAGTTATTGAATTTTTCTTTATACCCACACTAACATTCTTTACAGCATATTTATCTTTTTCATAAGAAACTGATAAATCTTTAATTGTAACTAATGAATTATCTATGTTAATTATATTTTTATTCATTTTTTTATTAGATTCTTCTGTTTTTTGCGATTCTTTTAACAAGAATATTAAGCATTAAAACAATACCCATCAGAAATAATGATGAACTCCAGACTAAATCAAGTAAATTAGGGTCATTATAAAATTCCCAAATTAGTAAAGGCACAGCACTTGTTGGCTTGGTAATATCAAAATTTATGACAGAACTTCCCAAAGCCGTAAGCATTAAAGGAGCTGTTTCTCCGATAATTCGTGATATGGCAAGCAATATTCCTGCCAACAAACCACTTAATCCTGTAGGAAGCAAAACTTTAAATATCACTTTGTGATATGGAACGCCTAATGACATTGCTGCTTCTTTTATTGTTGACGGAATCATCTTTAATGTTTCTTCAGTTGACTTAATAATTAAAGGTAACATCATTATTGCCAATGATACACTTCCTGCATAAGCCGAAAAACCTTTGGTTATATTTATTACAATCCATAAATAAGATATAATACCGAGTACTATTGATGGCGCACCCTGAAGAATTTCAGAAATATTTCTGATAATATTTGCATAAAATTTATCTTGATTTTCTGAAAGATATATCCCGACTAAAATGCCAAGAGGTATAGCCATCACAGATGCGAGAATAACCATTAACAAACTACCTGTAATTCCATTGACAATGCCGCCGGGAATAATTTCTCCATTAGCAATAGCAGTCATTGCTTCTAAAGTATTTGGTGCAACACTAACAAAAAAATCTAAATTTATCTGCCTTATTCCTTTACTTATTAGTTTTATTATAATAAGAATAACAGGAGAAATTGTAATCATTGACATGAATATAACAAAGTAGAAAAACACCTTGTCCTTTACAAGGCGAAAAGAAATCTCATGGGTTTGTATTTTATTATACCTTAGTTTCAAAATTATTTATTTTTTTCCTTTGTCATATTACCAACCTTTTATGATAACTTTCTTATTATCAGTTTACCTATTAAATTTATAATGCCTGTAATTACAAAAAGCAAAAGACCAATAGCAATCAAAGAGCTTAATTTTAATCCTTCAGCTTCTCCAAATTGATTTGCTATAACACTTGCCATCGTATTGCCTGTGTCAAACAATCCTCTGGGGATAACATTTGCATTTCCAATTAACATTGTAACAGCCATAGTTTCACCAAGTGCTCTTCCAAATGCCAGAATATAACTTGCAACAATACCTGAACGGGCTGATGGTATTATTACATTGAAAATTACCTCCCTTTGTGTTGCTCCGAGTGAATAAGCCGCTTCTTTAAGTTCACCCGGCACCATCCTGATAATTTCGCTGCTTAAAGATGTTGCATAAGGTATAATCATAATGGATAAAATTATAGCAGATGTAAATATTCCAAATCCAAACTCATTAAACCCTAAATCAACAATCAATGGTTTTATCACATAAAATCCCCACAAACCATAAACAATAGAAGGAATACCTGCAAGTAAATCAACCATTGTCCCTAATATATCTGCAATTTTTGTGTATTTAAAGTACTCACCGAGAAAAAGCGAAGCCGAAAACGACATAGGAATACATAATAATAATGCAAGTATTGAAGTTCTTAAGGTGCCTACTATAAAAGGTAAAGCTCCGTATTCTTCTCTGCCTTCAGTTGGATTCCATTCTGAAGAAAAAATAAAATTTAAACCAAACTTCTCAAAAGCAGGTATGGCTCCGCTAATAAGTGAATAAACCATGCCTGTTGCTAAGAGTAATATTATTAAAGATGCAGCGAATAATATTATTTTTGTAATCTTTTCACCGTTCATTTTTATTTAAAATTATTAAATCGGCTGAAGCACGATTAAGAGCAATAGGAACATTATTAATTGTTGCAGTTCTTATCAGAGTTTGAATATCGTGTTCGTGTCCCTGAGGTGTTTGTGAGTCAACAAAAAATATTATTTTATCAACTTCATTTGATAGTATTTTACTCGCAAGCAGAATATCTCCTCCGCTGGGTCCATGTCCAAAAGACTTTACGTTAAGTTCTAATACATTATTAAGAAGTTCGGCTGTATTGCCTGTTCCTATTAAATTACACTTAGTTAAAGCCTTTTTATTCCTTTTTGCCCATTCTAATAAAGTGTTTTTTTTATTATCGTGAGCTACCAGAGCAATTGTTTTCATCTTTATATTTTTTTATTATAAAAGACTTTTTGCATCATAATTTACTGTTTTCAAAATGTTTTTTGCCTTTTTTACAGTTGATTCCGGTAAAGGAGAATAATGAACTTTTTTAGCAACGTCCTGCGCATCCTTACTTAATAGCCAATCTAAAAATTTTACAGTTTCCTGGACCTGAATTTTTGTACGCCCGCCATAATTCTGGCATTTATAAAGAATGAGCCATGTAAAGCCACTTATAGGATATGCTTCAGGATCATCGGAATTGGTTAGCATAACTCTTGTATCATCAGGAATATCGGTTTTTGCTGCCGCACTAATTGATTCAATAGTTGGTTCAATATAATTACCTGTTTTATTTTGTAATAATGCAATTGGAATTTTTTGAGCAAAAGCATATTCAGAGCCAATGTATCCGATAGTACCGGGAGTTTGACTAATTGTACCCGCAACTCCTGGATTACCTTTTGCTCCAATACCACAGGGCCATTTCAACGATTTGCCTTTGCCAACTTTAGTTTTCCATTTCTTGCTGATTTTACTCATATAATCACTGAAAATATAAGTCGTACCGCTTCCATCTGACCTATGTACTATTGTAATATTTTTGTCTGGGAAATTTAATTCTGGATTATTTTTTTTAATTTTTTCATCGTTCCATTTTGTTATTTCGCCCATAAATATTCCTTCCAATAGTTCACTTGTAAGTTTAATTCCTTCTATATTCGGAAGATTATATGCAATAACAACCGCTCCAATACAAGTTGGAATATGAACAATCTGACCCGGCATTTCTTCAATTTTTTCATCAGTAAGAAATGCATCTGTAGCTCCAAAATCCACAATTTTATCTTTTAAACTTCTTATTCCTCCGCCAGAACCTATACCTCCATAAGTAACTAAAATTCCCGTTTCTTTCGTATAATTTTTAAATACCATATTGTAAAATGGCATAGGGAAAGTTGCTCCTGCAGCAGTTATTGTTACTTTTTTACCAGTAGACTCACTGCTTTGCTCTGAATTATTGCAAGATGATAATACAGTAATTGCAATTAATAATGTTAATAATTTTTTCATTTTTGTTAAATTTTTAATTAGTTAATAATAATTTTTTTAATTTTTAATTTATACTTATAAATAACATTTTACAGCAATATTATAAACAATAAATTACATACATATTACAAAATTGTTACAAAACTGTTACAACCGCTAAAACTTAATTTCAAGATTCAAATATACGCTTGACACTAATGATTTTTCACTTTTAGTCGGCTGCCTTCCCTGATAATTAGGAGCAATTTTAAGACCTTTTACAGGAGCAAATTCAAAACCTGCAATAAAAAACTGACCGTCTTTTGCAATGTTCCACGCATCAGTTGCTCCATTTATTTTTTCTGAAGATAAATTATCATATCTGCCAAATACCCCAAACTTTTCTTTAATTTGATATGAAGAATAAATTGAAAATCCAGAATAGTCTTGCCCTTTAACAATATCGTGGTTGTTTTGCATATTATATTCAATTCCAACTGAAAATTTCTTATTTGAATAAGCGATAAATGTTGCAATAGTTGATTGGGTTTCGGTTTTTTGCATTAAATCATAATAAGCACGTAAAATTAATCCTTTCAAAGGTTTTACAGTTAAACCGAAAGCTCCTTTATAAGTGTTATCAGATTGTAATTCCTTGTATCCCTCGCCATTCAAAATTGCTCCATCAAGACTAATAAAATTAATTAAATCGTATTTTATACTAATTCCCAAATCGGCACTTGAACCAAATTTATAAGCATCTTGAAATGATTTGTATAAATATCGGTGATACCAATTTGTTTCCTGTGTTTTGAACTGATACAAGCCAATCAATCCAAAATTAACTGTTAATTTGTTTGCCTTATAAGAGAGTAGAGCATTTTTAAGATATGCAATTTGTTCGTATTTTCCTATTTCAGGATTTCCAATATCAAGACAAATTTTTGTCGAAAAATTCTTACTTAAATCATACTTATAGCCAAAATATCCACGCGTAATTTCAAAAGCAGATGAATTGTCGTCCTCGTAAAAATCGCTATGAAAATTAGTGAATATTTTCGCAAAAGCTTTGCCTGATGGTTTGAAAATATCGGTTGAGATGCTGTCTTGGCTAAAAATGTAAGCATTAATGCCAATTAATAAAAAGATAGTTACTTTTATTTTTTTCATTTTTGTTAAATTTTAATTAATAAATATTTTTATTGCAAAAATGAATTATGTTTATTTCACAAAAATTACATAAATATTACAAGTTTATTACAAATAAATATCTGGAATTTGGAATATTGAGAGGTTTGTTATCAGAAGGTTTTCTATTTTACTTACCCAATGAGTATGATAAGATAAATATATTGAGGCAGTATAAAAAAAATATCAAAGGGTGATAATAATATTAATATCTATTCGTCTGTTTTCTTCAATTTGATATTCACGTAATAAAATATGGTTTAAGAGAATAATTTTTTGTCTTTCCTGTATTAAAGTTTAGATGAGTAAATGTGATTATCCGTTTATTTTTAATTGCCTGAAACAAAGGTTTTAAGTTATCTATTCCTTTTAGATTTCCAATACCTTCAAATAAAATATGTTTTAAAGTATCTTTGCTTTCTGCAAGACCTTCTGTTAATAGTTCTGCTGTGCTGGCAATTTCAAGAAAACGGAAAAACGATTCTATATTAATGCTTGTGTCATAGTTAATAAAATAACCATTTTCATAACGGTCGTATTCTATTTCAATACCAAATTCATATCTTATTTGTTCAATATCTCTTTGAACAGTTCTTGCAGATATTTCAAACCCATGAGCAAACAAATAATCTTTTATTGTTTTAAAAGAAGGAAATTGCTTTCTGTTTATTTTTTCAATAATTAATGTATATCTTTTTATTGTTCCGTGTTTTGACATAATAATATATTGTTACTACTCACCACAGAGACACAGAGAGCACAGAGTTGCACGGAGATTATTCTTTGGGCAACTTTGCAAACTCCTCTGTAACAAGTGATACTAATTGTTTTGTAATGTTTTCACAATGAAAATTTATCAGCAATCCTTTTGGTTTCCCTGTAAGTTTCAAATACGATAAAAGTTGTGCTTTGTACAATGGAATCATCTGTTCTACTGCTTTTTCTTCAACAATGATTAAATCGTTTACGAGTAAATCAAGTTTTAAACTTCCACCCAAATCTTTTCCTTTATAGTGTACGGGAACATATATTTGTGACTTTACAAATAATCCATCGCTTCTCATTTCATCAATAAAACACGGCTCATAAACTGATTCGAGCAATCCTGGTCCAAGGTGTTTGTGCACTTCAATAGCACAACCAATTATCTTGTATGAAATTTCATTTATGTATTTTTGAGTAATCATTTCCGTGTTTCTCTGTGGTCTCTGTGTCTCTGTGGTTTTTTTGTATTATTTTTGCTGCTGAGTAGTTACAATATATTTACTTTGTTGGTTTTGCTCACTGCTTGCCCAGTAAAATTACGATTTATCAGAATATTTCATTGGGACTGTCATTGGGTATTTAGTATTTGTTCATAAAGTCGCAGGTAAACAGTTAAAACGGTCGTTCTATATTATTAGGTCTCATTAGCTCGTTTCAGTATAACAACTTTTATTTTGTCTTTATTATTTCGCCTGTAAATTCCTGTTCTTTAATATTATTGCCTGTTGCTATAATTTTGTAGAGATATGTTCCTGATGACACATTATTAGCGTCCCATGAGATAGTGTTTTCGCCAAGATTATGAGGACAGTCCTTAATTTCAGCCACTTCTTTTCCTTCTGATGCGTATATTTTAATAGATATATTATCTATCTCTTCTGTTGATAATGCATAAGAAAATACAGTGCCATCATTAAAAGGATTTGGATAGTTTGATATATTAAAGATTGTTGGCAATCCAAATATAGGTAGTTCTAATGTTTTAATGTTGTTGTTTTCACATAATTCATTAAAATTTTCATTATCATCAATTTTGGTAAAAAACTTAGCATTACAGGCATCATTAGGAATAATGTAATTAGTTGTTAATTCATTATAAGAGGTAGCATTAAAATTGTTAATTATTTTTTCTCCTATTACAACAGTATCTTTATTTTCAATAGAATATATTCTAAACCATACATCTTTTGATAATAATGCTCTGTTTTGTGCTTTGGCTGTCAGTTTCAGATTAGTTCCATGTGTTATTCCATATACGTTAGGTGTTAAAGAGCATAAGTTAAAATCAATAACAGCAGGATATGACAAAGGATTATCATCAGAATATTTAAAATCAGTATTACTTGTTTGTCCCTGATATGAGACATCAATATCAGATATTAGTGTCATATCAAAGAAAGAGTTATCAGACACAGAGTCGCACATAAAGTCCTTTGAGTTGAAATACAGGAACAGTTCTTTTGTCTCACCCGGTATAAATGAGCCGAGCATTGCTTCAATGGTATTATTTCCTGTAAGGGAACAATTTACAGGCAAACTGTCTGCAATGAGGTCAAAGTTAGAGCCATAATGAATATCTAAATTTGTGTTCACTGCTATTTCATTTCCTAAATTAGTGGCTCCAATAAGAACAACAATATCCAAACCTTGCTCACAGTTTAATTCCGAAGCATTAATACTGTCTGCAATCTCTCCGTTTACACTATAAATACTTTTATATATTATAATTATAGGTCCAATAGGGAACACAGTAATTTTTCCTGAATTTGCTGTATCATTATTACCGTTGTAAGTATAGTTAAGTTGCTCATTTGTAGTTATATCAACATAATCACTAATAAAAAAACTGTTAACTTCTCCTTGTTCCAGTATATAAAATTTAGAAGTATCTTTTTTGGGAAATTCATTTAAAGAAGATATATCAATTGTTTCAACTCCGCCATTATAAGAAGCGGGGAATGTATTTTGCATACCGTCAAAGTCAGTATGATTAACATCCTGCAATGACCATTTTACATTTTCCAATCCTTTAAAGTTGGTTGTTGTATTTACATTGATATTATTAATATCTGCTTTACCAATTATTAATTTTTCATATTCAGTAACATTACCATTATCATCTTTATCAGCAATGCTAAATTTTAAATCAGGAACATCGTAAGAGATATTCCCGTTATTAGTGCCATTGTAATGTATTTTGTTTCCTGATATAGGGAAATTGATATTATAAACACCTTTTGCAAGAGATTCGTCTATACTTAACAGTTTTATAAAATAAGCCCTTCGTGATGGCTGTAATAAGTTTAAAGTATCGCCCAATTTTACAAGAACTTCATTTTCGGGTTGGTTAAATCTCCATCCTGTAATAAAAGAGCCGATTTGGTCTCCTGTATGAATAACATCACCTGTAACAGGGTCTGCTACTGAAGGCACAAGAGGTCGCGGATAAGCAACATAGCTCATAACAACATGTGTGTTTCCAAGTTCCGGAGGAATATCTACTGTTATAGCAGTATTTACCCAGTTATCATCAGTGCCATTTGTTACTTCAATCATAACTTCCAGGAAGCTGCCCTGAACTTCTTGCGGATAATTAACAAGGTCAGGATTTAAAGGGTCTGCCAAAGGTATTAAAGTTATTGCTCTGTGGTCATAACCAGGGTCAATTATTGCAGGCATAGTTACAGATGGTTCTATTAAGCTGCAAGGATCTTTGCCTCCTGCATAAGTTGTTATTGTTGCTTCTCCATAGCCATTAGATACATAAAAAGGATTAAAAAAGTAATTAAAACTATGTGGTTCGTTAATATCTTGTATTGTATGTTTTATATAAGTAGTATCTATACCATATTTTACCAAACATGGATTTGCATCGGATTCAATTTTTATGTCTGTTCCTTCAGCATATCCTGACAATGTATGAGAAAATATTGTCCATGGTGAGCCGCCGAAGATTTCTTCAACAACGAGCCATGCTCCTTTGCTTATATCAACAGGACCTTCTCTTCCTTGTCCCTGATAAATAGCATGTATTTTAAAATGGGTTTTCCCAAGATTTTCAAAAAAGTCATCTCCATAAGTATTATCAGCTCCGCCATACCATCCCGAATCAACCATTCCGTAAATGTCATCCTGAAAAGGAACAACAGGATAATCAGGATAATCTTCTCCGTTTTGAGGCATAAAAGCATCGTGGAGATATCCTGTCTGAGAGCAAAATCTGTCGCCTCTGTCATCAATCCAGTCATCAGTTCCATCAAAATTATCATCGTCTAAAGCAGGTGGGATAAGCAATTGAGGGATATAGATATGATATTGAAATTCATCTTCAAATATTTTTACAGAATCACCGGTATTAGGATTATCAATCCATTTTTGGAAGTTATGTCCGTCAACTTCAACAATTGCATCAGTATCATAAGAGCCGTCAGGATTTTTTTGTAATTCTATTTTATATCCTCCCAGTCCTTTTGGTATATCATAAATCATATATCCGAATACGCCATCTCCAAGACCTTCAATGCCGTCAATAGCTTGTGAAGGGTCGTTATAATCCACATCATATCCTGCATTTCTTATCCAGTAATAAGTATATTCAGTAGCAGCATCAACATCAAAGGTAATATTTGCTTTACCCCATTCAGGTAAAAAATTAACAGTATTACCCAAAGTATCTTCTATTATATAATTATTTGTTAAATATTCAAACTGCAGAGGATTAGGTAAAGGCGTATAATATGAATAAGTTGTTCGTATAGGAGTTTCTTTTTCTTCATTAAAAATAGTTTTATAGTCAATATTGGAATATAAAGATTTGTAAGGCACGGGATTATACATATCAATTTCTTCTCCGCCTAATGATAACACAGCTATAAATTCTCTGTTGGGTTGAGGCGCAGTGCCTATACAGGTATCTGTTGGCAGCAGAGTATAATTTTCTGCTGCTGTGTCAATAAAAGTAAATCCCTGATAATTATTTATTGTTTGATATATTAATTGTTTCCATATAACATTATTTGTTGAGTCCCTTTCCATCCAGTATGACCAGGTAGTGTCAGATAAATTTGCAGCATTTATGTCAGGAGTATAAGGATAAAATGCTCCGCTTATAGTATCCGGCACTGTTCCCGAAGCATATCCTACGCCTGCTGACAGAGCTACTAAATCCGGTGGATCTACCCATATTTCGTAAGAGCAATAAGGGTCATAAGCCTGAAGACCCGGGACTTCGTTAATATTCCATGTTACTTTCCAGACCCTTATTTTGTCGCCCGGTTCTTCAATATCAACAATTCCGTCTCCATCTGTATCCTGTGCTCTTAATCCGTCGTGGTCAATATCTTCATATACAGGTATTGTGTCTCCGGATACCAAATGTTCCCATGGATTTAGCCAATATACAGAGTCCTCTGTCAACATATATGCTTTTGGATATATTGATGAAGTGTCAAGCCATGCATCAGGATGCCCATCACTGTCCATATCAAAATCAGGATTGTTTTGGTCATTACTGCCTTTTAAAACATCAACATATTTACCGCCAGGAGTTCTTAAAATAGGGATATTTATAGAATGGTCAACCCAGTAAAAAGGGACATCTTTAGGAATATATTGAACATAATGTGTTTCTTCTGCTGGTGTTCGTTCTTTATTTGCCATTATCATAAATACTTTGAATGGCTGGTAATATAATCCGAGAAAATTTTTCCAGTTAAGGTCAGCGTCAGCAACAATATCAGCACCAAACATTATATCCGTATAATTTCTGTTTTTGGAAAAAGAAGATATACCCTGTTCATCATTATATTTTGTAGTATTTTTTGAAGCATATATACAGTTATCAAAAGAAATATAATCATCAACATTTTGGTGTATAGAGTCAGTAGGTTCGGGAGTTCTAAGTCGGTAAACAATATCTTTTTCAGAAAAAGCAGGTATGGAAATATCTGTAAATGTTAATTCATTATTATTAATAGAAAAAGATAATCCGGAAGTTATCACGTCCTGAAAATTAAAATAATCTCTTATTTTTTCTTTTATTTCAATGGCATTAATAGTATTTTCTGACAGGTTTCGCAATTTTATCCTAACTTCAAAAGTATCAACTCTGTCATAAGATACAGCATTTTTACCTGCTGTAATAGTAGCATTTAAGTCATTATAAACAGACCTTGTTACATCAATATTTTTGGCAAAAGCATATAATATTGTATTAAAAGTCCATTGCAATTGACGGCTATTGTTTAATATTTCGTTTACACCACCAACAGTAGGCAATCCTGTGTTGCATACTATTTTGCCGCCATTAGCATGTGCTTCTTTTAAAACAAATACAACAGGTGTTCCTCCACCTTGTATGTTTGCAATGACTTGTGCATTTACCAAATTTACCTGTGGAACAGAACTTGCATAAAGAGTATTGGAAGTAGCACTTCCGGTAAAAGAGACAGGATTTGTTGAGCTGATAACATCCAGATTGAGCAGGTTAGTAACAGGGTCAGCAGATACAGAATTGCTAAAGTTCACAGCATTAGATTGGAGATATCCTAATTTTTCAATAAAATATGCTGCATTACCTTCGGCATATATCATTCCTCCTTTTGACAAAAATGTATCTAATCGGGTTTTAATATTTGGTGTTGCAGAAAATACACTATCAATATAATATTTATTGTCAGTTCCTTTTACCATAAAAGATGGTATTATCAATAGTTTTGTTTCATCTGAAATATCCTGATTTGCCAAACTGTCTTCATTAATAAAATAGTAAATATTATTATACAAATATGTATCAAAGATATTTTTAAAATAAAGAGCTTCCCATGATATGCAGGTGTTATTGTATTGTATTTTGCTTTTAAAAATGGCTATTCTTTTTGGATTTTTCTTAAATTGTATAGAATAATGAGATGTGTTTTGCCAGTTATAATCAGTATATCCAAAGTTAGTAACAGAAGAATAATCAGAAGGCACACTTTCAGGCAATACAAAATTGGACTTATTGGTTCCCGAGTTAATCCAATATATTGAATATTCTCCGTATTTTGGAAATAATACAGTATCTAAATCATTACTTGTAAATCTGTAGTCAGAGTCGGATTTATTTAATATCAGTTTATATGTTTTAAGAAAATCATTTTGCGTTATATCAACAGGTATTGTAACGCCCTGTGAAAAGCCAATTTTTGATATAAAGACAAGTAATACTAATGATAATATTTTTTTTAGATGTAACATAGTATAAAAGTTTAAGGTTTAAAATTCAAAATTTCAGGTTCCAAGTCATACTATGAATGGTTAAAATTTTAACTTTTTTATTTTTTATTTACTCACCCCAACCCTCTCTACTAGTAGAGAGGGAGTAATTTGTAAAGTTAAAATTTTAACCGCTTGAAGTATACAAGTTCCAAGTTTATTTGAGTAACATTTTTTATGCGTTTATTGTATTGATTACAAAAATTTTGGCTAATATAGAACTTTTTATTGTATTTGCGAAAAATAATTTACGTATTTTAGAACAAAAATAAGTCCTTTTTTTATATATACTATAAATGATTAAAATTTTAACTTTTTTATTTTTAATTTACTCACCCCAACCCTCTCTACTAGTAGAGAGGGAGTAATTTGTAAAGTTAAAATTTTAACCGCTTGAAGTATAATCCTTATAAATAATGTTATTATTTGTATATTTGCTTTTATATTTTATACCACTTATATATTTAAAAGGGATTTAGAAATTTTTTTTCACAAGCCCTAATCTAAAAAAAAAATAACTATTTTTAATATGATTTATTCCAAAATTACTGATAATTCGACCGAACAATATGAATTAAAAAATATTTTAATTGATATATTAAAATCTGATAAATATACTGAAATAGCTATTGCTACAGGTTATTGGGATTTGCCGGGAATGGTAGAAATATATAAGGAACTTAATAATTTTTTTTCCAGAGAAAATATAAAATTTAGATTATTATTAGGCGAGGAGCCATCTGTAAAAGCATATCAGGTTAAAAATCCCACAAATGTTGACCCTGACTTTCCTCAGAAATATCTTAAAAAAGATTTAGAAGAATTAGAACTTAAACAGGAATTTCAAAAAGTCGTAAAACTTCTTTCTGATAATATAAGTAAATCCGATAATAATTCAAAACTTCAAATTAGAGTTTATAAAAAGAATTTTTTACACGCAAAATGTTACATTTTTGGTTCGGAAAAAGAAAATGCTATTGGTATTATTGGAAGTTCAAACTTTACAAAGCAGGGATTATCAGGAAATCTTGAATTAAATGCACTTGAAGATAATAATGCAACTGTAAATTATAGAAGATTATCCCCAGAACAATATCCCTCACATAGAAGCTGGTTTGAGGAACTATGGAATGAAAGCGAGGACTGGTCACTAAAATTCAAAGAAGAAATTATTGATATAAGTAAGCAAGGAAGTATTTGTTTTAGTCCTTATGAAATGTATATAAATTCATTATATCGTATATATGGTGAAGAACTTGAAGATGAAAAGATTTCTTATGTTTTAGAAGAAGATGCCGAAGGCAAACCCAAACTTATAAAATTTCAAATTCAAAATGCAAATTCGCTTATAAAAAAATTAGAAAGACAAAGTGTTGCAATGCTCTCTGACTCTGTTGGTCTTGGTAAAACATATACTGCTATAAAAGTAATAGAATATTATAAAAAAATACTTAATCAAAGAGTAGTAGTTATTTGTCCTGCCGGTATAATGGAACAGTGGGAGAAAGAACTTGCAAAATTTAATATTATAACAGAAATATATAGTTTACAGAATATTAATAAAGTTGAAAAGACAAGAGAAAATCTTGGCTCTATACCGATAGGTCTTTTTGTTTTTGATGAAAGTCATAATTTAAGGTCAATGGGTGGACAACGTTTTGAAACATTTACTAACTGGAAAATAAGTTGTCCAAAATCAAAAACACTGCTATTAACAGCGACACCTATTAATAATCAATTAACAGATTTAACAAATCAAATTATTTTAGGAACCGGTGGTGAAGTTAAAAAAATCGGTGAATTTTATGACAGAGCAAAACATCGGTATTTTACTTTAAAAGAAAGATTTGATTTAATTCAAAAAGATATTAAAACACAGATTAAAAAAAACAATGGAATAGTTGATTTTGAATCTATTAAAGAACAACTCACACCCCTGTTAAATAAAATTATTGTCAGAAGAGCAAGACAGGGGATTGAAAATGAATATCCTGATGGTATTGAAATAAACGGTAAACTACAAAAATTTCCTCAATCTATACCTGACAACCTTGAATATAAAGTCCAAAAACAATTTAAAGATGATTTACTCAAACTTGCTTTAAATTATAAATTGCTTACAAAAGCATATAAATATACTATTGATAGTTTGGCTGATAATGAATATTTAGCACATCCTTTAAGTTTATTAGATAAATTAGAAATAAGAGATATTCCTGTTAATTCATCACTTGAAATAATTTACACAGGTATTCTTGCCTTAGGTTTTCCCTGTTATCGTTATAATATTTATAAAATTGCTTATTATAATACAAAAAGAGGCGAATTAAAATTAGATGCAGAAAGTAACCGGGAACTATCAAGACAAATAGGTATTTATGGTATTTTTAGAACTATATTTTTAAAAAGATTAGAATCTTCACTTTTTGCAATTAAAACTTCATTAAATACGTATGAAAAAAAACTTGAAAAATTTCAAAAATATCTTGAAGGAAAAAATAAAATAATTTCTGTTAAAAATCTTAAAAAGTTAAATGATTTTCTGACCAAATATAACGAACAATCTGCTGAAGAAGACGAATTGGATATTGATTTTGAAGAATTGGAAAAAGAAGATTCTGAATTTGAAATGATTGAAGCTGATAAGGGTATTTATCATGTTGATATTTTAAAAGATGATATAAAAAAAGACCTGGATATAATTTCTGTCCTGAGAAATCAATTGGATTTACTTATAAAAAAAGACAATAAGATTCAAAAATTAGCAGATACTTTAAATAACCATGAAGACAAAAAAGTATTGATATTTAGTTATTTTACTGATACTGTTAAATATTTAAGAGAAAAACTTCCAAAACAACTTAGAAAAGGGCAGGATATTGAATTTGCTTTAGGAAACAGAACAGTAATAGAAAATATGGCTAAACGGTTTGCTCCGATTTCAAAAGATTATAAGTTAAAACCTGATGAAAAGGAAATTCAATATCTTGTTGCTACAGATAAACTTTCAGAAGGACAGAACCTGCAGGATTGTGGTATAATTATCAATTATGATTTACACTGGAATCCTGTGAGAATGATACAACGTAATGGTCGTATTAATCGTTTAGGAACACTTTTTAAGACCATTTATATATATAATTTCAGACCTCAGGAAGAATTGGAAAGTTACTTGCGATTAGTAAAAAAATTAGAAGCAAAGATAAATCTGATTCGCTATACAATTGGCTCTGACCAGTCAGTATTGGATGAAGAACCAATACCTCAGCAATTTACCGAAGATTTATACAGCAAAGATGAAAAAGCACGTTTAAAAGCTTTTAATAAAATATTTGAAACAAGTGAATTCCTTGCTGTTGACAATCTTTTTTTAGATGATTTAAGAGATTTTGACTCAAACAAAGATATTACTGATAATTATAAAGAATTAATCAAAAATCTTCCCAAAGGTAAATGGGGAAAGATAACAATTCAGGATGACGAGAAAAAATTTGATAAATTAGTCCATATTATTGCTGAAAATAATGTTGCAGGTTATTTTGCAGGGTTTAAGTCCGAATATAGTAGCGGAGAACTGCTCAATACTTCAGAAGGTTTATTAAGAATACGGGCAACAAAAGAAGATAATAAAAGATATAAAGATATTTTTCAGAATAAAATTGAATTTGAAAAAACTGTCAGCAACTTTATCAATGAAGTTTATATTGCACCTGAACAACATACCAATACATATAATAAAAATCAAATTTTTGCAATGGAAATTTTATTTCAAAAAATGGAAGAATATGGTTATCCTGTTGAATTAATAGAGAAAACAGCCAAGTGTATTAATCATACTCAAAATGCTTTTACCAAGAAACAAATTTTGGATAATTTAAGCAAACTTAGTAAAAGGATTAATAAAAATATAGCTATTGATAATAATTTAATTGACGATTTTATTAAATTATCCAAAGATTTTATTGAGGAAATCACAGAACCTCCGCAATTAAAAGAATTTATTTATATTTTTTCAAAATAACCGAATGAGTGATATTAATAAATATTTAAAAGAGCTTTCTTCAAACAAAACCCGCGAAGGTGTTTTAAATGTTAGCAGAGAGATAATGCAGACAATAGGTATTAAAGCCGAAGAAAGACCGAAAGTCCTTGTTAATTATACTGAAACATTAAAAAAGTTTCTGGTAGAAAATCCTGTTGTAAAAAATCAGTATCATGTATATCAATTAAGCACACCTGAACAAAATATCAGTTGCAGGTTAGCTGTCCTGAAAAAAATAAATAAAAGAAGTTTACACCGACTTTGCTACCATGAAATGTCCGGGAAAAGCTGGCAACATACTGTTTCTGTTGCATATCAAAGCTTACCATATACAATTGACTTTGTAACAACAAATGAATTTGATAAAATTACAGTAGTCATTACTCAGGGAGAACAAATTAGAATAATTGCTTTTAAAGATAAAATTTCCAATCTTCAAAAAGACAAAATCTTACCTTTTTGGTATAAAATATCTGAAAAACCAAAAAAAGTTATTAATTCAGATTTTTGGCACAGCTTAGACCTGAAACAAGTAAATAAAGAATTTTATGAAAAGATTTTTGAACGTTATTCTGCACTTTTTCAATCCCTCAAATTAAAACTTCCAAACATAGAAGAAATAAAAATCAAACAGTTTGTGATTCGTTTAACAGGTCGTTATTTATTTTGCTGGTTTTTAAAAGAAAAAGGAATAATACATCCTGATATAGTAAGTAGTAAAACAATTAATAAAACACCTGATTATTATAAAAAAATTCTCATTCGTTTATTTTTTAATACATTAAATACAAAAATTCCTGACAGAGATTATCTTTGGGATTTAGAAACAAATCTTATTGAACATTTCAAAAAAATTCCTTATCTCAATGGTGGTTTATTTGAAATAAATAAAGATGACAGCATATTTGAAAATTATGTTAATGATGAGTGGCTCAGAATTTTTGTAACAAATGTTTTGGAAGAATATCATTTTACTGTTGATGAGAGTAGCACTACATATCAGCAGGTTGCAATTGACCCTGAAATGCTGGGACGTATATTTGAAAATTTGCTGGCAAGTCAGAATCCGGAAACCGAAAAATTAGCAAACCAGCGTAAAGCTTTTGGTGCTTTTTATACACCACGCGAAATTGTGGAATATATGGTAGCAGAAAGCTTGAAATTGCAACTTGCAAATAAATTAGATGTGAAAGCAGAAATTTTAGAGCCATTATTTAAGCCAATACCTGTATTTCCTGACTCTTTGAAAAAATATAAAGATAAAATTGAAGAAATCCTTAATGAAATTAAGATTTTAGACCCTGCATGTGGCTCAGGCGCCTTCCCAATGGGTATTTTGCATAAAATGATTGATATTTATGATGCCATAGGAACAAAAAAGACAAATTATGAACTAAAAAAACAAATTTTATCCAATAATATTCATGGTGTGGATATTATGCCAATGGCTACTGAAATTTCCCGTTTAAGAGCATGGTTGTCTTTAATTGTTGATGATGAATATAAACCAAATGAAATAAAAAATAATTTCAATATTAAAGCCCTGCCAAACCTTGATTTTAAATTTGTTTGTGCTAATACTCTGATAAGCTTGGGATTGGATGATTATTTGAAAAAACAACAAAATAAACTTAGTTTTTTTAATGATATAACTGATAATATTACAAAATTAGAACATATAAGAGTTGAATATTTTAAAGCAGGATTAAATTTTGAACAAAAAAAAGAAACAAAAGATAAATTTAATAAAGCAAGAGAAAATTTTAAAAAAATTATTGGAAATATTGGCGATAAAGAAGATAAAGAATTAAAAGAAATTGGTCATAAAATCTCTGAATGGAATCCTTTTGACGACAGTAAACCAGCACCTTTTTACAGTAATAGCTGGATGTTTGGGGTTAGAGATGGCTTTGATGTTGTGATTGGGAATCCGCCTTATATTCAATTACAGGATAAGAAAAAATTATCCCGTGAAATTGTGAGTCTATATGCTAAACAAAAATTTAAAACATTTATAAAGACTGGAGATATATATTGTTTATTCTATGAAAAAGGCATGAACTTATTAAAGCCAAATTGCTTTTTGACTTTTATTACTTCTAACAAATGGTTAAAATCAGGATATGGTAAATTATTACGTGATTTCTTAGTAAGATATACTAATCCAAAAAAATTAATAGATTTTGGTGGTTACAAAGTATTCGAATCTGCTGCTGTGGATACAAATATTTTATTAATTAAAAATGCTGGTTTTACAAGAAAATTAAAGGCATTAAAAATTTATTCGGATTTTAACGGACACCTATCTGAGTATTTTAATGCTAATAATGTTTATATTTCAAACTTATCATTAAAAAGTTGGAATATTGGCAATGAAAGAGAAATAAGCATTATTGAAAAAATAGATAGAAAAGGGAAGATATTGAAAGAGCAAAATGTTAAAATTTATAGAGGTCTTATTACTGGCTTCAATCAGGCATTTATAATTGATACGGCAACAAAAGAAAAATTATGTTTTGAAGATTATAGAAGCGAAGAAGTAATAAAACCCCTATTAAGAGGGAAAGATATTTCTAAATATTCTTATCAATGGTTAGAAAAATGGCTTATTGTTATTAAAGCTGGATGGACTAAAAATAAAAAAGGAGAAGGAAATCCAGAAGTTTTTTTTAAAAATTCTTATCCAGCAATTTATAATCACTTAAAAACCATCGGAAAAACAAAAAAAGGTAAGGGTAAAGGTTTATTTGAAAGAGATGATAAGGGTGATTATTGGTGGGAACTAAGACCTTGTATTTATTATGATATTTTTGAAAAAAAAAAAATAATATATCCTGACATTACTGAAGGTAGTTCTTTTGCATATTGTCATAAAGGAATATATTTAAACAATACTTGTTATATAATTAATAATTCATCAAAATACCTTTTATCTGTACTAAACTCAAAATTAATTTTATTCTATACTCGTACAATTGCTAATACATTAGGTGGTAAAGGGATGAGGTCATTTACTCAGCATATAGAAAAATTACCTATTCCTAATATTTCAGAAATCAATCAAAAGCCTTTCATTCATATTGTTGATAGAATCCTAAAAATTAAACAATCCAACCAGGAAGCTGACACAAGTGCATTAGAAACCCAAATAGACCTGATGGTTTACAAACTATATGAGCTAACTTATGAGGAAGTGAAAGTAGTGGATTCAGGGTTCGGAATGAGTGAGGAGGAGTATGAGGAGTTTTGAGACAAAAATAGAAGATACTATAAATTTAATTGGTACAGTGTATTCCAAATCTAAGATGTATCTGTCTAAATTTAACGGAACTGGATTAAAAGAAATTGAAAAAATATTGGGAATTCTTGTATTAGATAGAATTACCTATAATTTATACTCAACAAAATTACTGTTGTCAGAATTATTAAAAAATCCAGGTATTGAGCATTCAATTGGATTAGTGCTTAGAAACAATCTATCGCTATGCAAAATAGTTTTTAAACAAGTTGAAATTAAGGACAATACCCCTGAAAAATTAAAGAAATTCTATCAAGCCATTTTTGGGGAAAATATTCAAAGAACTATAAAAGAAGTTAAAAAAAATTATACTCAAAGTGAATATAAACCGTCTATCAAGAACATATCTAAAAATTATAGTTTTCTTCTAAGAAAGCTAGATATTGATATAAATAAAATTGAGGACTATAAATTTAATTCGAATCTTAAATTGTCTAACAAATTTGACAGTTTGGAAAAACTACATGATGCCTATTCCAAATATGAACATTTTGGTCTAAACACGTTAATACTTCAATCTGATAATAATGAAAATGAAATATTGGACCGTATTAATATTGCCGTACATTACTCATTGCAAGGTGTTTTAACTTGTTTGTTATTGCTTGACATTGTAGACAAAGAGTTATTAGAAATACTTAAAAAATTGTTCGAAAAAGCACGAACGCACAACAACAGATAAAAAGTATAGAATAAAAATAAGCCAAATAATTTGTAAGTATGTTAGATATTTTTTAAAAGAAACTCATAATAAGTTGAACTTGAAGGTGATTTTAAAAGAGGCTGAAGTAATGTCTGCTTGTTTTGTAAAAATTTATGTAATTGTGAAACTATACTAGATGGCAAGTAAGAAACAACATCTTTACCTATCATAGCACTATTAACATCTGTGGCATCAAAAGTAAAATCAAATATTTTATATTTTTCAATATAACAACTGGAAATCCAAAGGTATTTTGGCAGGCTATCTGTAAGGATGGTTATTTTTTGTGAATCAGACAAACTTGAAGTCTTAATTTGATTTTTATAATTTTCGCTATAATCAACTCGTATATCCCAAACCAAATCTGATATTGTTTTATTTTGAAAAAATAATGTTAAGATTGCATCTAAACCTAAAACTATTGATTCAATATCTTCGTAAGAAATACGTATTTTAGGATAAATAGGAACAATTATAGATTTAGTATAAGTTGGTAATTTTTTAGGATGAAATTCAGACCAAGGTGTTTTTAATTCAATTATATTTTTAAATTCTATTCTCGCAAAGGATCCCCATTGATCGTCATGAGCATAAAATTTTTCGATATTATCTGAAAGCCATGAAGTTTCTTTTTGAGATTTTATTGATTTTGGAACAGTTTTTTTATAACCTGAAACAGTTATCGCATGAAGAGCATATTTATTTCCATTTGGTACATCTATTATGAGAATAATAGGTATGCCTATCGGAGAATATGCATTTAATATTTTTTTTAAGTATTGGTTTGAAACAAATTTTGTATCATATAACGTATAGTCGGGTTGTTTTACTTCAGTTACTAAACCTGAATTTAAAATAGATCGACAAATTTGTAAAAGGTCTAGCCCTTTATTAGGGAATAATCTGCTGCCATCAGGAGAAACATTACCTGCATCTTTTGTTATTTCACTTGGTGATTTTAATACTGTATAAAAATCGGCTGAAGCTTTGTTAAGTACCGACCATATTGCAGTTGTAGCACAGGCAGCTAAAACATTATCCTGTTCTTGGAAAGCAAGTGAGATAATATCAATTTCATTACCATGTAAATGAATTTTATAATTTCTACAGCCCCAAAAATTTCGTTCATCAAAATTTTGTCCCTGATAATATGTTTTTAATATAGAAAATCCAATAACTCTGAAAGGGATTGGTTTAATAACTATAAATCCCAAGTAATGTTTCCAAAACTCGTTATGTTTATTCTTGCTTTCAATTATAATTTTTTGATATTGTTCTTTTGTAAAATCATTGCTAAAAAAATGTACTCTTTTACAGTATTTTGGATAATTTTCATAGCAAAAGGCATAATAAGATGCATAATCTTCAAAAAAATCTTTATTAATATATTTCTTTTCAATTACTATAGTTTTAGCTTTTAAACCTTTATCACCCAAATATTCTTTAAAATAAAGAAAATGCTTCTTTCGTATTATTATTTCTTTGGGGGTGTAATTATTTGTTATAGCTTCAGAAAAGTTATCCTCCGTAAAAGGTAATATCTTCATATCAGATTTAATAAAGAATTATAATTGAACAACTAATTCAAGATGTTCTCTATCAACTTCTTTAAGTTTAAGAACATTTTCTTGTTTTTCTTTAGTTTCTTTAATTAATCTTTGAATTTTTGGATTATCATTTAATTTATTAGAGGATAATTTAGATCCTTTTTTTAATATCTGATTTCTGTTGAGTTTTTTCATATCTAATTATTTTTAGGAAATTATGTCATTTTTTATAACAAATTTAATTTCATCGCAAAAATATAATTTTTTTAACTAATACTGAACAAATATACAAAAGTTATTAACAATGCAAAGTTAATAAATAAAAGAAGTGAGAAAAAAAGCAAAAGGAAACCCAAATAGACCTAATGGTTTACAAACTGTATGAGCTAACTTATGAGGAAGTGAAAATAGTGGAGACGGGTTTTGGGATGAGTGAGGATGAGTATAAAATAACAATATTATAATTTCAAGAGACCAATTTCAAAAACAAAATGAGGAGATTTTTAAATTTTCAAAACTAAATTCTTGAATTCTGACAAAAATCCCGACAATTTGTCGGGATAAAAATTATTTCATTAGGCAGGGATATTCAGTAAAGATATAACTATTTAGAGTTTGTTCATAATGTCGTTGGTAAACCGTTAAAACGGTTATTTTATCAGGCAATCGCCTGATTAGGTCTATTAGCCCACGACTTAAGTCGTGGGTTAATTAATATTTAACCAAAT